>NZ_NHPE01000121.1:0-33943 GCF_002252895.1 Halorubrum sp. Eb13
GCCGCGTCGTCGCCGAAGTCGATCGAGATCGCACGAACGTGCACATAGAAAAGCATTAGAACGGGCTCGATAACCACGTAAGTGAATGAGTCTCTCCGAACCGGACCGCGAGCTCGTGGTGGCCGAGCTCGGTCGGGAGCCGACGACCGCCGAGGCCGCGCTGTTCGAGAACCTCTGGAGCGAGCACTGCGCGTACCGCTCCTCGCGGCCGCTGCTGTCGGCGTTCGAGAGCGAGGGCGACCAGGTCGTCGTCGGTCCCGGCGACGACGCGGCCGTCCTCGCACTGCCCGAGCCGGACGCCGCCGACGCCCCCGCGGCCGACCGCGACGACGACGACTACGGCGACCAGTACGTCACCTTCGGCGTCGAGAGCCACAACCACCCCTCCTTCGTCGACCCGTTCGACGGGGCCGCCACGGGGGTCGGCGGCATCGTCCGCGACACCATGTCGATGGGCGCGTACCCGATCGCCTTACTCGACTCGTTATACTTCGGCGGCTTCGACCGCGAGCGCTCGCGGTACCTCTTCGAGGGCGTCGTCGAGGGGATCTCCCACTACGGTAACTGCATCGGCGTCCCCACCGTCGGCGGCAGCGTCGCCTTCCACGGCGGCTACGAGGGGAACCCCCTCGTCAACGTCGCCTGCGTCGGCCTCACGAACGAGGACCGACTCGTGACCGCGACGGCCAAGGAACCCGGCAACAAGCTCGTCCTCGTCGGCAACGCCACCGGCCGCGACGGGCTCGGCGGCGCGTCGTTCGCCTCCGAGGACCTCGCGGAGGACGCGGAGACGGAGGACCGCCCCGCGGTGCAGGTCGGCGACCCCTACGCCGAGAAGCGGCTGATCGAGTGCAACGAGGCGCTCGTGGACGAGGACCTCGTCCTCTCCGCCCGCGACCTCGGCGCGGCCGGGCTCGGCGGCGCCTCCTCCGAGCTCGTCGCGAAGGGCGGGCTCGGCGCCCGCATCGACCTCGACCGCGTCCACCAGCGCGAGCCGAACATGAACGCGACCGAGATCCTGCTCGCCGAGAGCCAGGAGCGGATGTGTTACGAGGTCGCCCCCGACGACGTCGAGCGCGTCGCGGCGCTCGCCGACCGGTTCGACCTCGGCTGCTCGGTCATCGGCGAGGTGACCGACGGGAACTACGTCTGCGAGTTCGCCGGCGACGGTGAGGCGTCCGAGTCCGAGACCGTCGTCGACGTCGACGCCGAGTACCTCGCCGACGGCGCGCCGATGAACGACCTCGCGAGCGAGACCCCCACGCCGGCCGACCGCGACCTCCCCGACCCCGAGCCCGCGCTCGCCGACGCGGTCGAGGCGGTCGTCTCGGCCCCGTCGACCGCGAGCAAGCGCTGGGTGTACCGCCAGTACGACCACGAGGTCGGCGCCCGGACCGCGGTGAAGCCCGGCGACGACGCCGCGATCATGGCGATCCGGGAGACGGCGGCGGACGGCGAGGGGGAAGCCGGTGACGACGCCGCCCCGGCCGACGCCGACGAGCGGGGGGTCGGGCTCGCGCTCTCCTCGGGCGCGAACCCGAACTGGACGTCGGCCGCCCCGTACGAGGGCGCCCGCGCGGTCGCGCTGGAGAACGCGACCAACCTCGCCGCGAAGGGCGCGGTCCCGCTCGCGGCGGTCGACTGCCTCAACGGCGGCAACCCGGAGAAGCCCGACGTGTACGGCGGCTTCGAGGGGATCGTCGACGGGCTCGCAGACGCCTGCGCCGCGCTCGACACCCCGGTCGTCGGCGGGAACGTCTCGCTGTACAACGACAGCGTCGAGGGGCCGATCCCGCCGACGCCGACGCTCGCGCTGATCGGGACGAAGCGCGGCTACGACGCGCCGCCGGCGGCCCTCGACGCCGACCGCGCGGCCGACTCCGAGTTCCTCCTCGTCGGCGCCGGCGGGGACGCCCTCGGCGGCTCCGAGTACCTCGCGCAGGCGGGCGGGACGGACCGGTTCCCGGACCTGCCGGACGCCGACGCCGGTCCCGACGCCGGCGCTCGCGGGCTCGCCGACCTCGTCGCGTCGCTCGCGGCGGTCGCCCGCCACGAGTCGACGCTGGCGACCCACGACGTGAGCGACGGCGGACTCGCGGTCGCGCTCGCCGAACTGGTCACCGACGCGGCCGGCGTCGACGCGACGCTCCCCGACCGGGTCGCGGCGTTCGACGAGACGCCCGGTCGCCTCGTCGTCCAGACGACCGACCCCGAGGGCGTCGCCGAGGCCGCGGGCGACCTCCCCGTCCACCGCCTCGGCGAGGTGACGACGGACGGGACGCTCTCGCTGTCGGTCGGCGACGAGTCGACGGCGCTCGACGCCGACGCGATCCGGGAGCTCCGCGGCGTGATCGAGCGCGAGCTGGCCTGACGACGGGCCGTCGACCCTCCGGCGTCCCCGATTTTCGTCCGGCGAAAGCGAGCGATACGCTTTTAGGCCTTCCTAAAATACGTAGGGGCAACCAGGGGACGCCGGCAGGCTCGGCGCCCGATTCACCGATGGCTCAGACACAATCAGTCGGAACGAAGCGATCGAGCGCGACGGAGAGCGGATCGCCCGCGGACCCGTCGCCCGATCCGGTGTTGTCGCTGTCGGACGTGACCAAGGAGTTCGGGCCGGAGACCGCCGTCGACGGGGTCTCGCTCGACGTCGAGCCCGGCGAGCTCCTCACCTTCCTCGGCCCCTCCGGCTGCGGGAAGACGACGACGCTCCGGACCATCGCCGGACTGGAGGAGCCGACCGAGGGGCAGATCCGGCTCGGCGGCGAGACCGTCGCCGGCGACGGCTCGCTCGTCGCGCCGGAGCAGCGCGACGTCGGCATCGTCTTCCAGAACTTCGCGCTGTTCCCGCACCTCACCGTCCGCGAGAACATCGCCTTCGGGCTCTCCGACGCCGACGAGGCGGCGACCGCGGCGCGCGTCGACGAGCTGCTCGAGCTCGTCGAGATGACCGACCACGGCGAGAAGACGCCCGACCAGCTCTCCGGCGGGCAGAAGCAGCGGGTCGCGCTCGCGCGGTCGCTCGCCCCCGAGCCCGAGGTGCTCCTGCTCGACGAGCCGTTCTCGAACCTCGACGTCCGGCTCCGCGTGGAGATGCGCGAGGAGGTCCGCCGCATCCTGAAGGAGGCCGGCGTCACCGCCGTCTCCGTCACCCACGACCAGGAGGAGGCGCTCTCCATCTCCGACCGCGTCGCCGTCATGAACGAGGGGAAGATCGAGCAGGTCGGCCGCCCCGAGCAGGTGTTCGAGCGCCCCGAGTCGAAGTTCGTCGCCTCCTTCCTCGGGCGGGCGTCGTTCCTCGAGGGCGAGCTCCGCGACGGGAAGGTCGAAACCGGCATCGGCCGGTTCGACGCCGTCACGCTGGAGGGGTACGACACCGTCTACGACGGCGCGCCGGTCGACGTTTTGGTGCGCCCGGACGACCTCCGGGCGACGCCCGCGAGCCCCGAGCTGGCCGACGGCGTCATCGTCTCGCGGCAGTACGTCGGCCCCTCGTTCGTCTACCGGGTGGAGCTGGAGACCGGCGACACGGTCCACTGCCTCCACAACCACGTCGAGGAGTTCGGGCTCGACGAGCCCGTGAGCCTAGAGCTCACCGCCGACCACCCGCTGGCGTGGTACCCGCGGTAAGCGCGTCGCTGGCGGCGGTTCGTCCTATCTGTTAAAACCGGAGCGACCCGTGCTGCTTAGAAGCTGAACAGGAAGGGGAGGACGTACGCGACCAGCAGACCGACGAGGGTGACGGCCGCGCCGATGCCGACCTCGCGGCTGCCGAACTCCTGCATGGGGGCGGTCACGCGCTCGTCCGGGTCGGGTTCGTGAGAGTGGTCGTCCATGTGCGGGGGTCAGTACGGCGGACATATAAGCGCATCTGAACCGGGCGGTGGATGCGACGCCCGATCGCGGAGTTCTCGGCGGGTCCGTCGGGGAGATTTATCAGACCCCGTGTTGACCGACACGTATGACGGGCGTCGAACTCACCGATCGCGGGCTCGTCGTCGACCGCGAGCCGAACCGGCTCGACGAGCTCGCTGTCGGGTTCTCCGAGATCCTCTCTCGGCTCGACATAGACCACGTCTTCGTCGCCGGCTACGTCGCGATCCTCGCCGGCCGGTCGCGGTCGACCGAGGATATCGACGTGTTCATCGAGCGCTGTTCGGTCGAGCGGATCGACGGACTCGTCGCCGAGCTGGAACGCGAGGGGTACTGGGGACCCGCGATGCCGCTCTCCGAGATGCACGGGAACCTCTCCAACGAGACGAACATCTGGGTCGCGCCCGACGGCGAGATGACGCCCCACCTCGAAGTGAAGTTCCCGAGCGACGAGTTCGACGACGCGTCCCTCGCGAACGCGGTGGACGCGCACGTCGGCGGCCACACGGTCCCCATCGGGCCGCTCGAACTCCAGATCGCGTACAAGCTCTCGCTCGGCGGTCGCACCGACCTCGAGGATGCCGCGCACCTCTACACGGTCTTCGGAGAAACGCTTTCCCGCGACCGACTCGAAACGTGGGTCGAACGACTCGACGTCGAGGAGCGCTATGAGCGACTCACGAACGCCTGAGGAGGACTCGGCCGAAGCCGACGACGACCCCGAGCGACCGCCCCGCTACGAGCAGGTGATCCGGTGGGCCGAATATATAAACGAACAGCCGCCAGAGGTGTGGGGACCACAGCAGAACGCGATCGTGAACGGACAGATCGAGAGCGCGCAGGCGGTCGACGTGAGCGCCGAGGACAGAAAGCGAATTCGGGAGTTCGCGGACGAGACGTTGCGGGCGGAAGGTGAGACCGATGAAAAAAATCACAACGAGGAGTAGGTCGACATCCGAACTCAGCCGTAGGGTATCTCGTCGATGTCCGCTTCGTCGGTCGCGACCCCGGAACTGACTCGGCCGCGCCGCGTTCGTTCCTTTTCCTCCTCTGATAGCGGGAGTGACGATGCCATATCGAGGCCTCTCTCACGAGCCGTAATAGTCGTTACTCGAACGACTCCAACTTCCCGACGATCTTCGTGTACACGTCCGGCGCCACGTACCAGCCGTGATCGATCATCGCGTCGATGGCGTCACGGCCCTCCACCGTCAACAGCGCGCCGTCCCTCACGGCGGCGAGAACGACGTACGCGGTCCCTCGCGTCTCGACGTCCTCCACTTCGGCCGCGGAGCGTCCGGCCGACTCGTCCATCGCGGCGACGGCGTCGCGGGCGTCCGCACAGCCGAGCACCGCGGCGTCGCTCAATCCCGGATGTTGCGCGAGCCGCGTCGCGACCGTCGAGTCGTCGGTGTCGACCGCGACGACGTCGACGAGGCCGTCCTCCACGGCGCGCTCGATCCGGCGCGCGTCGTCGTATCCCTGCTCGACACCGGTCGTTACGACTTCTCGGTAGACGGCCTCCGGGACGACTCGCGGCTCGTCCAGCGCCTCGATGACACCGAGCCGGTCCGCCTTCGCGAGGTAGATCAGCGGCGTCGCGTCGAACACCCAGCTCACAGCTCGTCGAGGTCGGCTTCGAGGTGGTCGGCCGAGACCCACGCGTCGTCCGCTCCTTCGACGAGGTCGGCGAACTCCCAGACAGAGACGCCGGCGAGGTCGGCGGCCTTCGCGAGCGACACCTCACCGTTGGCGAATCGTTCGAGCGCGCGCTCGGTGCGCCACTCGTCGAGGCCCTCGGAGAGAAGCTTTCGGACCGCCGTACTCCGGTCGAGGCGTTCCGATTCGAGGTACGCCTCGAGT
Organism: Halorubrum sp. Eb13; assembly: GCF_002252895.1. NCBI lineage: Archaea > Methanobacteriati > Methanobacteriota > Halobacteria > Halobacteriales > Haloferacaceae > Halorubrum > Halorubrum sp. Eb13. The sequence continues at coordinate 5,737 of NZ_NHPE01000121.1, forward strand.
TCGGCTTCGAGGTCGTCCGGGACGCGAGTGGAGATGGTGGGCACAGCGTATACTATGTGTACGATGTATTCATAGGTTTCGGCGGGATTCGTTCGCTAGTTTGAACCGTTACCGCGGCTTTCGCCTTCGATTGGATTCTGTCCACTCTGGACCCATCCATTCGGGAGGTCAATATCCTCTAAATTAGCGTTCGGATTATACTATGTCTCGTCACACCCCGTGAAACGGACGGCTATCAGTTGACCTTTCGTCATAAAATCGCCCTTCGGACGAGCGCTATCGAAGCTCTGACTTGTTTCCCACAAAAACGGTCCATCGGAAGGTTCCACTCGTCTGTCTCCTTTGTGTGAATAGAGTACCCTAGTGTTGAGTTCAAGATCGCTAGGAGAGACGAAAACACTACCTTCCCCAGCGAACTCGACTGTGAGTGGATCGCACTCGACGATGAACGATCGGGTCTCTCCGAACAGTTCCGCTTGGACACCGTCCCCACGAACCCGAACTGTGACTTCGAACTGCGATTTCCCGGATTCCTCCCCGCAAGTGACCTCTCCTATTATCACTTGGTCACCGTCCCACTGGCCGAACTTTTCCTCCGGGTAAACTGGCTCACCTACAAGCGTAGGTCCATTCCCTTCTATTTCCGTCACTTTAACCTCAGCTTCTTCGATCTCAATTTCTGTATCGTCGCCGAACTGGTTTCGAATTTCAACGAGATTGATCGTCGTATTCGATGAAACTGTCTTCTTAGAAGATCTGTACCGCACGAACGCGTCCTCATCGTCTTCCACGCTCACCTCCACACCGCGCTCGGCCTCCATACTGCTGAACGCGCCGGTTCCGACGCTCATCGCGCCGGAGCTCGCGCCGCCGAGCAACAGGATGAGGTTCCGTCGTTTCATGTGCGGTGGGATCTCACGCTTCGTTCACGCTATCCAACGTGTTCCGACCGTATGGTTATACACTCCCGGAACCGCGGAAGGCACCGCCTGAAACCCCGCGCCTTACGTCAGTTCCGGGGGATCGTCGGGTTCGCCGATCTTCATCTCCGCGGTGTAGTACTTGTGCGCCATCGCGGAGAACGCGAACGCAACGACGATCGCGATCGTCCACGCCATGTCGGGCAGGAGGACGAACGGCCACGCGCCGAGCCACACCGCGCCGGTGAGCGCGACGGCGACCCCCGACAACCCGAGGTAGTAGTCGCTCCAGGGGATCTCCTTCCCCTCGACGACGTCCATATATAAATCGACGTTCTGCAGGGCCGGCGTAGGCTCGACGACGCCCCGGTCCTTGTTGAACTCCACGACCCCCGCCTCGTCCATCTTCGGCAGGTGTGACTGCTGGAGCGCGGTGTAGACGCGCTTGCGCTCGTTGCCCGTGATCTCCGTCGTCTCGATCCCGTTCTCCCAGGCCGCGATCTGCTCCGCCATATCGCCGATCGCGATCCGGTCCTCCTCCTCTCGTTTCAGCAGGTGTACCGCGAACCGCCGACGCTGGTTCGCCAGGACGTCGAACAGCTCGTCCTCGGACACCTCAGTCGTCGGTTCGACCTCTCCCCCGTCGATCTGCTGTGCCGACGCCATTGTCTGTCAGACACATATTCACAAGTCAACATAAATCCCGCGGTTATGATAATCAAGGAAACTTTCTCTCTGTTTATACAGTCATCAGTACGAATACTCTTTATCGGCGTAATATCGTCTAAGGACGCGAAAACACAGGGATCCGAGAGATCGATATCATCTTTCGATCGCCGTAAATTATCACTTTCTGTCAAATCCAAGCGCCCCATCAGAAGCAACGATTGCCGGTTCTGGTGCGTCCTGAACGACCCGCGAACGGATCTCAGACCCGGCCTGAAGCGGTCGGATCGGGGTTCAGGCGAGGGCGGAACCCGTCGGCAATGTCTTCAGTCTCGCCCGGAAGTGTTTCTGGAAATTCATAACGATATGGGATAGGCCTCATGAATGGCGTAGAGCGACCTCGGGTGACGCGGGATGTCCCGCGTCGGCGGGCCGCGGGTCGTGTGCGGACACAACGAGGTTACACAACTATGGCAAACCGACGCAAGTTCATCGCCGGTCTGGGTGCATTGGCTACGGGTAGTGCAGCTGCAATTGGTACGGGTGCGACAAGCCAGATTCGAGCTGAGCGGTCGGTCACTGCGAGCGTGACTGGCGATGGCTCCGCATATCTCGGTCTTGAAGAACGGAGTGAGTACGCCACATACAGCGACGGTGAGCTTACTCTCCAATTCCCCACACTGAACGAGAATGCGAACACGAGATTTGAAAATGTGTTCTGGATCCGGAATAACGGAAATCAGGACCTATCGGTTCAGGCCTACACGCTAGACGATTCGGGGAATTTCGCCGGCTGGACCTCGAGTGACTTCGCGCTGTACTGGTCGCAGAATGAGACTAGCGGTCCGGGAGCTTTCCCCCTCCCGTACGAGGCACTCCACGAAGTGAACAACGTGAGCGATCCAAGTGGGAATGGGCCTTCGAAAGAAATCCCGCGACTGAGCCCTGGTGAAGCTATTGCGGTGCATCCTATGCTCTTCCTCAAGGGCGACGAAGATGCTGGAGACGCCCCGTCCACGATAGACTTCTACGCGACGCACACACCCCTCTAACTCAAAATTTGCATATTCTCGGCTCAATTGAATTTTATTAAAAGTGTGAGAGAGTTCGTATTTTCTACTAATATATAACGACGTATGCCCACCCCTCGCCGCACCCTGACCCTCGCCCTCCTCCTCGTAGCCGCGGGCTCCCTCGCCTTCGCCACGGGTGCGGCGGTGGTCGACGGCCCGGCCGACACCTTCGCGGACGACGACCTCGCGGTACAACCGGCCGACGGGCCGAACGGGCGGTACGCCTACTTAAATAATGACGACGAGATCGCGATCGACGTCTCGGCGTCGAACCCGAACATCCGGGACCCCTCGTTCGAGGGCGTGAACGTCGGGGCGAGCGGAACGATCGACGACGTGTTCACGATCACGTACACGGGCGAGCAGTACGCGAACGTGTGGATCGAGTACGACGGCGACGGCGAGGTCACCTTCGTCGCCGACGGCGAGTCGATAGAGGGCAACGAGAGCAGCGTCACGCTCGCGCCGAACGAGACCGTCACGGTCGGCCTCGCGTTCGACACCCGAGACGCGACCGCCGGGACGCAGTTGGGCGCCGACGAGTTCAGGATCAACGCGACGCTCGCGGAGCCGAAGGACGCGACGGCGAGGGGCGTATCGACCCGGAAGACGGGCGACGACGGCGGCCCGACCACGACGGTCAGGGCGCCGAACGCGACCTACCGGGAGTTCACCGCGAGCGGGATCGACCGCGGGGAGTCGGTCCGGTGGCTCGCGGAGGGGATGCACCTCGACGGCGACAACGTCACGCTGGAGGAGATCGACCTGGCTGGCGTCCGAAACGAGCGCGTCGAGCTGGACGCCGCGGGGAGCCCGGACCCGTTCGCGGACGCGGGGCCGGTGTCGGCGCCGACCACGCCGCGCTCGATGGCGTACCTCGCGCTCGACCACGACTTCGCGCCCGACGCGGTCGACGCGACGACGATCCGGCTCAGCGCGGCCCCGTCCCACCTGAACGCGACCGGGACCGACTCCGAGGACGTGACGCTCTACCGACAAACGGACGCGGGCGCGTGGGAGGAGGTGCCGGTCGAGGTCGTCGACGACGACGCGGTCGAGCTCCTCGGGCTCCCCGAGGACCGGGTCCACTTCCGCGCGACGACCGGGCCGTCTTCGACGTTCGCGGTCGCGGAGCACGCCCCCCGGTACGACGTGACCGAGGCGACGGTCGCGCCAGAGGCGACCGACCCCGGCGAGAACGTGACGGTCCGGACGACCCTGCGGAACGGCGGCGGCGCGGCCGGCGAGCGCACGGTGACGCTGACGGCGAACGGCACCCCGGTCGCGAACGAGACCGTCGCGCTCGACCCGAACGAGACGGCGACGGTGGCGTTCGACGCGACGTTCGAGACCGCCGGCGCGTACGAGCTCGCGGTCGACGGGACGCCGGTCGGCGAGCGCCTCCTCGTCGGCGACCCAGCGAGCGACGACGCGGGGGGATCGGGCGACGAGTCGAACGCCGGTAGCGACGGGTCCGCCACCGTCGCCGGGACCACGGAGGAGCCGTTCGGGATCGATCCGGCGGACCTCGCCGGTCCGCTCGCGCTCGTGGCCATCGTCCTCGCCGCCCTCGCGCTCGTCCGCCGGATGCCGCGATGACCGGTCGGTCGTCGGGGGACGCACTCGTTCGAACCGTCCTCTCGGGCGTCGGGTTCTCAGCGGTGAGACGCGCGCCGACAGGCCTTAACCGCTGGTCTGCGAGGTCCCGTCCGTGACCGCGCCACCGACCGACGAGCGCGACCGCGCCGCCGGCGCCGCGAGCGCCGCCGGCGCCGCCGACCACGCCCTCCGCCGGGAGCTACTCGCGAGCGCCCGGGCCGTCGACCTGCTCGTCCTGCTCGCGGTGCCGGCGGTGCTGGTCGGCGTCTTCTCGCTCCCGGAGGCGACTCGCCGGTCGCTCGCGTTCGCGTACGCGGACCCGACCGTTCCGACCGCGTTCGCCGCGCACTACGTCCACCTCGACGTCGGTCACCTCGCCGGCAACCTCGCGGGGTACTGTCTCCTCGCGGGCGTCGGCTACGCGCTCGCGGTCTTCGGGGGCGCCCGCCGCTTCTTTTTGACCGCGCTGGCGACGTTCCTGCTGGCGTTCCCGCTCGTCCTCTCGGCGCTGAACCTCGCCGTGCCCCGAGACGCGATCGGGTTCGGCTTCTCCGGGATCAACATGGCGCTCGCGGGGCTGCTCCCGCTGCTGCTCGGGACGTACGCCCGCGCGCGCTTCGCGCCGGGGGCCTCGCTCCGCGCGCTGCCCGCGGTCTTCTTCGCGCTCGTCGGCTGGATCGCGCTGCTCGCGCTCCCGGTCTCGGCGACCGGCCCGGGCCTCGCCGGGCTCGCGACCGGCGTCGCCGGCGCGCTCCTCGCCGTCCTCTACGCGTCGAGCGCCGGGATCCCGATCCGCGAGACGGTCCGCGAGGGCGTCCGCACGGTCGCTTCGCGGCCGGGCGAGGGCGACCTGTTCGCCGTCGGCGCGGTCCTGGTCGTCGGCTATCCGGTCGTCGGCTTCCCGGCCGATCCGACCGGCACGGGCAGCGTCGTGAACCTCTACGTCCACCTGCTGGGCTTCTGTCTCGCCTTCATCGGCCCGTTCGCGCTGCTCGCGGTCGGGGTGTTCGAGACGTGACCTCGCGACGCGGGATCCCGGGCCCGCGACCCGACGGGCGGATTCCCGCCACGTCCTGCTCCGAACCCCGAACTTATAACGTGTCGATTACATTCCATGATCGGAGAGCCTCGCCGAACCGCGGCGGAACCGACGATCGAGGCGGAACCGACGCCCGCGACGGAACCAACGCCCGCGGCGGAACCGAGGCCCGCAACGGAACCAACGCCCGCGGCGGAACCGACGCCCGCAGCGCGACGCCCGCGCCAACCCACGACACATGTCACCGAAACGCATCCTCTCGATAACGCTGCAGGTCGCGGTCGTCCTCGTCGTCCTCTCGCTGGTCGTCGGCCAGCTGCTCGGACAGCCGATCCTGCTCAGCTTCGTCGAGACCGGGAGCATGCAGCCCACGCTGGACCCCGGTGACGGGTTCGTGGCGATCCCCGCGCCGCTCGCCGGCGACGTCGGCGTCGGCGACGTGGTGACCTTCGACGCGCAGGAGATAGAGGGGGGCGGGCTGACCACCCACCGCGTCGTCGAGGAGACGGAGCGCGGGTACGTAACGCGGGGCGACAACAACCCCTTCACCGATCAGGACGGGGGCGAGCCCGTGGTGCAGGACGCCGACGTGGTCGCGGTGGCGCTCCAGGTCGGCGGGAGCGTGGTCGTCATCCCCCACCTGGGCACCGTCGCGATGGCGATCCAGTCGGGGCTCGCCTCGGTCCAGACGTGGCTGGCGGTCACCTTCGGGGTCCGGTCGTTCCAGGGAACGCAGGGGTTGGCGTACATCCTCTTCGGGCTCTCGGCGGTCGCGTACGCGGCCGACTGGTACCTGACTCGAAACGCGCGCGAGACCCGCGAACGCGACCGCTCCCGCGACGACGGCACCTCCGTGTTCCTGATCGTCGCCGTGCTCGCGCTGGTGCTGATGGCGACCGCGACCGCGGCGATGGTCGTCCCGGCCGGCACGCAGGAGTACGGCGTCGTGAGCGCCGAGTTCGAGTCCGAGAACCCCACCGTCATCGAGCGCGGCACGAGCCAGGAGCTGGAGTACGTCGTCCCCAACTCCGGACTGGTGCCGGTGTACGCGTACGTCACCCCGGCGAGCCCCGGCGTCGAGGTCGAGCCACAGCGGCTCAGCGTCGAGAGCCGGGGCGAGGCGTCGACCACCGTGACGCTCACCGCCCCGCCGGAGACCGGCTACTACCGGCTGTTCGTCGCCGAGCACCGGTATCTCGCGGTGCTCCCGCGCGGCGTGATCGACGAGCTGTACGGCGTCCACCCGTGGGCGCCGATCGTCGCGATCGACGGCCTGCTCGGCGGCACCATCGCCGGGATCGGGCTCGTCCTGCTGCGCGGCGAGCCCGCGCGGATACGCTCCCGTGAATCGCGCGAGAAACCCCCGCTGTATCGCCGCCTCCTCCGCCAGATCTACAGGTGACCGAATGAGCTCCTCATCCCCAGACGAGAACCGACTCCGGCTCCGCGCGGTGTTAGACGCACAGTTCGCCGTGATCGTCGCGGTCTTGCTGATCGCGGCCGCCGTCGGCGGCGCGCTCGTCTACACGACCCACGTCGATCCCGGCACCGAGACCCGCGAGCGGACCGTCTCCTCGTTCACTGTCGAGACGGCGTACAACCACTCCGCCGAGGTGACCGAGCCGAACTCGGTGTTCCAGATCGGGACCGTCCTCGACGACCGTACCACGTACTTCACGCGGATCGCTCCCGAACTCGATGTCGCCGTCGAGACGACGTACGCGGCCGCGTCCGCGTCGGACGTCGACGTCCGGTTCGACTCCGTCCTCGTCATCCGCAACGTCGGCGAGGACGGGAACGTCGTCTACTGGAGCGAGCGGGAGCCCCTGGCGTCGGAGACGGTCTCGGACGTGGACCCCGGGGGGACCGCGACGGCGTCGTTCGCGCTCAACAGCTCCGCGGTCGACGCGACCGCGGCCGAGATCGAGGAGGAGCTCGGCGCGTCGCCCGGGGAGACGGAGACGTTCGTCGTCACCGACGTGGCGGTCGAGGGAACGATCAACGGCGAGCCGACCTCGTACGCCCGGACGGTCCGGCTCGGAATCGACCACGGCGGCGACACCTACACCGTCTCCGACCCCGGCGTCCGGTCGGACACCTCGGACCGCACGGAGACGGTGACCGTCGATCAGAGCTACGGCCCCCTCCGGTCCATCGGCGGGCCGCTCCTGTTCGTGGTCGGCCTCGCCGGAGCCGGCGCGCTGGTGTACGCCCGAAGGGAGCGCGAGTTCGCGCTCACGCCCGCCGAGCGCGACTACCTCTCGTACAGGGACGACCGGTCCGAGTTCGCGGAGTGGATCACGACGTTCCGACTCCCGGCGTCCGTCCACGAGCGCCCCGAGGCGGAGGCGGAGAGCCTGCGCGACCTCGTTGACTTCGCCATCGACAACGACACCGGCGTCGTGGAGGACCCCGAGACGGGCGCGTACCACGCCGTGGCCGGCGATTTCGTCTACACCTACCGGCCGCCGTCTCCGCCGTCGGTCGACGCACTCTCCGAAGGGGAGGACGGCGACGCGCCCGCGGTCGACGACCTCACGGCCGCCGACGGAGCGGTGGGCGCCGAAGACGTCGACGCGCGCGACGGTGACGGTGCCGACGTCGATGTCGACGGCGACGGTACAGGCGCCGAGGCGACGAGGACGGACGCGGCGGGGGACGACGACGCCGGGAGCGACGACGCAAACCGGGAGTGACGCGCTCGTCGACGCGGCGACGCCCCGCGCGTCGAGGGGTCAGACGAATTCGGGACCGTCGACGTCGACTCCTTCCGCCTCCCGCCAGGAGTGCGCCGGCTCCCAGCCGAGCACCCGCTTCGCCTTCCCGAGGTCGAAGGCGGTCTCGTCGCCGTCGAGGTCGCAGTCGTCGGGGAGGTCGCCGTGGACCGCCTCGATCGCGGCGGCCGTGTCGCGCCCGACGAAGTTCTCCGCCGCGGTGACGAGCACGGCCTCGTGACCCGCGACCGGCGGTTCCGGAGCGGCCGGGTCGATCGCGGCCTCGACCGCGGCGATCAGGTCGCGGACGTCGACGTAGCTCCAGAAGTTACCGCTCGGCTCGGCGGTCGCGGGGTCGAACCCCTCCCGCGCCGCGCGGGTCTCGTAGGCCCCGGGGTAGTTCACCCACGAGGCGCGCAGCGAGACGGCGGAGACGCCGTACCGCCGGGCGACCCGCGCCGCGATCTCCTCGCCGACGACCTTCGAGAGGCCGTACGGGTCCTCCGGCTCGGTCGGCGTCTCCTCGTCGATCGGGAACGCGTCGGGGAGCCAGTGCTCCTCGGCGAAGGCGTGACCGTAGCAGCTCTCGCTCGACGCCCACGCGATCCGCGCGCCGGCCGCGCCCGCGGCGTCGAGGACGTTGTAGGTGCTGACGACGTTGTTCTCGAAGACGCGCGAGCCGGCGTGGTGGTCCGGGTTCGGGATCGCGGCGAGGTGGACGACGGCGTCCGGGTCGGCGGCCTCGACCAGCTGTTTCGTCTCGCCGTAGTCGGTCAGGTCGGCCGCCTTGAACGCGGCGTTCTCGCGGGTGCCCGACGGGAGCCGTCGGTCGACGCCCACGACCTCGTGGCCGGCCTCGGCGAAGTGGTCCACCGTCCAGCTCCCGACGCCGCCGCAGCTCCCCGTGACGAGGATGGTTGCCATCTCCGGGGGTTCCGGGATCGGCGCACGTAGCTCCGGCGATCGGTCGCCGACCGGTCGGGGAAGGTAACCTACTTGAGTGCGCGCGGGCAATCACCGGTCGCAGTCCCGTGGTGTAGTGGCCAATCATAATGGCCTTTGGAGGGAATCCGTCGGCGTCCGCGGTTGAGACGCGATCGCCGTCCGTCTCGCCGGAGACGGCCGTCGGATGCCTGAAGTCAGCCATTGACGGCGGTTCGAATCCGCCCGGGACTATTCTCCGAACGAAGTGAGGACGAATAGTCGCAATACGGATTCGAATCCGAGAACGGAGCGAAGCGGAGTGACCGTGGTTCGATATCCGCCCGGGACTATTCTGCCGCGAGCAATATCCCGATCGGGAAGCGCGCCGCCTCGGGTCTCGTTCGACCGCCGCCACCGCATCAGGCACAGGAGTTTTAGCGGAGGCATCAGATGGTGAGGTAGAGGCCGACGAGCCGGTGGCCGGCGGCGACACCTCGGCCGATAAGCCCCTTACTGATGGCACCGGACCTGACAATCGTAACGACCGCCGTCGCGCTCCCCTTCGTTGCAGCAGCCCTCTCGCCGCTTCTGTATCGCGTCCTCGGCGAACGGACCGGCTACGCGGGCGCCGCCGTGGCGGCGGCCAGTTTCGGACTGCTGGCGACGGGGATCGGCAGCTACGGTACCGTCGGGGTGCCGTGGGTCCCCGCGCTCGACATCGGGGCCCAGTTCACCGTGGACGGGTGGGGGCTCCTCTTCGCGCTCCTCGCCAGCGGCATCGGCGTCCTCGTGTTCGTCTACTCGGCCGCGTACATGCACGGCGAAGAGGGGTTAGCGCGCTACTACGCGGCGCTGTTGGCGTTCATGGGTTCGATACTCGGCGTCGCGCTCGCCTCCGACCTCGTGTTCGTCTTCCTGTTCTGGGAGCTGACCAGCCTCTGCTCGTTCGTGCTCATCGGTCACCACACCGACGACGACGAGTCGCGCTACTCGGCGCGGATGGCGATGGTCGTCACCGTGGGCGGCGGCCTGTGCCTGCTCGCGGGGGTGCTGATGCTCGCGGCGGCGGCGCGGGGCGCCCTCGGCGGCGTGACCTTCGACCTGACGGCGATGATCGCGAACGACGAGGCGATGCGCGCGGCCCTCCGCGAGTCGGGGCTGTTCGTCCCGGCGCTGGGGCTGATCGTCGTCGCCGCCGCCGCCAAGTCGGCGCAGGTGCCGCTCCACTTCTGGCTGCCGAACGCCATGGTCGCGCCGACGCCCGTCTCCGCGTTCCTCCACTCCGCGACGATGGTGAAGGTGGGCGTCTACTTCCTCGGCCGCGTGCGCCCCCTCCTGATGAGTCCCGAATGGGTGTCGCTCGTCGCGACCCTGGGCCTCCTGACCATGACCGTCGGAGCGCTGCTGGCCGTCGCCGCGACCGACACGAAGGAGCTGCTCGCCTACTCGACGGCGAGCCACCTCGGGCTGATGGTCGCGGGCTTCGGCTTCGATATCGTCTACGGCGGCGAGGCCGGCGCCTTTCACCTCCTCAACCACGCGCTGTTCAAGGCGCCGCTGTTCCTCGTTGCAGGGATCGTCGTTCACGAGGCCGGGACCCGAAATCTCGACGACCTCGGCGGACTCTGGCGGGAGCTCCCGGTGACGGCCGCCGTCACCGCGGTCGCCGCGTTGAGCATGGCCGGCATCCCGCCGTTCAACGGCTTCTACTCCAAGGAACTGCTGTTCGAGGCGGCGTACGAAGTCGCCCACGAGGCCGGCGGCATCGCGTGGCTGTATCCAGTCGTGGCGACGCTCGCGAGCGTGTTGACCGTCGTCTACTCGATAAAGTTCCTCGCGCTGTTCTTCGGCGAGCGGCGGGCCCCGGTCGCGGACGTCCACCGACCGCCGATCGCGATGGTCGCACCCCCGGCCGTGCTGGCCGTCGCGGCGGTCGTCGTCAGCCTCGCGCCGCAGTTGGCGGTCGACGGTATCGTCCAGGGCGCCGTCGAGGCCACCGCCACCGGCGAGGCCCAGCTCGAGGTCGGACTGCCGACGCACCTCTCGCCGCCGGTCGCGATGTCCGCCGTCGCCGTCATCGGCGGGTTCGCCGCGTACCCGCTTCGAGAGCGTCTCGCGGCGGGAATCAACCGCGGCGTCGACGCGCCGATTCCGGTTCGACCCAGCGGGTGGTACGACCGGATCGTCTCGACGGCCGCGCCGACGAGCGCTCGGTTCGGCTCGGCGGTCCACGACGGCCTCCTCCGGACGTACGTGGGGTGGGTGGCGGCGGCCGGGAGCCTGTTCGCGCTCGCCGGCTTCGCCGCGGCGGGAGCGTCCCTCGGGGCCGGCGGGGTCGGCGGGGTCCGCGTTCCGCTGGCTGTCGCCGTCGTGCTGGGCGTCGCGACCCTCGCCGGCGTGGCCGTGGCGACCGCGTCGTCGCACGTGTCCGGCGTGCTCACGCTGTCGATCCTCGGGTTCATGCTCGCCATCTTCTTCATCCTCGCGAGCGCGCCGGACCTGGCGCTCACGCAGCTGGTCGTCGAGACGCTCGTCCTCCTCGTCTTCCTGCTCGTCCTCCAGCGGCTGCCGTCGTTTTACTCGGACGTCCGCCCGCTCGCCATCGCTCGCGACGCGGCCGTGTCGATCCTCGTGGGCGCGACGGCGTTCGTCTCGGTACTCCTGACGATACCCGGTCCCGACGCCGAGCCGACGAGCGTCGCCACGTACTACACGGAGCAGGCGATTCCGGGCGGCGGCGGCTCGAACGTCGTCAACGTCATCCTCGTGGACTTCCGGGCGTTCGACACGCTGGGCGAACTACTGGTCGTCACGATCGCCGCGATCGCCATCCTCGTGCTCGTGACGATGCGGACCCGCGGTGAGACGGTGACCGAGGGCGACGAGGAAGCGGTCCTCGACGGAGGTGAGTCGCCGTGACGACGACGATCATGCGGACGACGGCCCGGGTGACCGTCCCCATCGTGCTCGTCGTCTCCATCTCGCTGTTCTTACAGGGCCACAACCTGCCCGGCGGCGGCTTCATCGGCGGCGTCCTCACCGCGGCGGCGTTCGTGCTGATATACGTCGCCCACGACCTCGACTACCTGGAGTCTGGGGTGCTCGGCCGGGAGGTCGAGGCCGGCACCAGCGTCTTCGAACACCGCACCGTCACCGCCTACCGCCGCACGTTGCTCGCGGGCCTGGTGATCGTGCTCGGCAGCGGATTCGCGGGGCTCCTCGTCGGCGACCCGTTCCTGACTCAGGGGTACGTCCACCTCGAAGGCGTCCCGATCTACCACGAGGTCGAACTCGCGAGCGCGCTCGCGTTCGACCTGGGCGTGTACCTCGTCGTCGTCGGCAGCCTCCTGACTATCGTCTCGGTGGTGAGCGCGGAATGAGGCGGCGCGAAACGATTCCGTCCGGCCGACGCGGGGGCGGTGAGCGATGAGCGTCGCCCTCGCGGTCGCGGTCGGCGGGCTGTTCGCCGTCGGGACGTTCCTGCTGTTACAACGGGACCTGGTTCGGGTCGTGTTGGGCGTCGCCGTCGTCTCCCAGGCGACGTTCGTCTACCTGATCGCGATGGGGGGCATCGACGAGGGTACCGGGGACCTCGTGCCCGTCCTCGAGGTCCACGGCGGCGGCGTCCCCGAAGTCGCCGACCCGGTGGTACAGGCGCTCGTCCTGACGGCGATCGTCATCAGCCTCGGAACGACCGCGCTGGCGCTCGTGCTGTCGTACCGCGCGTACGAGGAGAACGAGAGTATGGACGTCACGGAGTGGAAGCCATGAGCCGGTTCGTGATCGCGCCGCTACTAGCCGCGGTAACCACCGCCGTGCTGACGCTCGCGCTCGGTCGGCGGCCCCGGATACAGCGCGCGACGAGCGTGGCCGGCGCCGTCGCCTACGTCGGGACCGTGTCCGCCGCCGTCTGGGCGGTGGTCCTCGGGCCGGCGGCGCCCGGCGCGGCCGCGTATCAGGTGGGCGGCTGGCCCGCCCCCTTCGGGATCACGCTCGTTCTGGACGGGCTGTCGGCGTTCATGCTGACGATCGCCGCGGGCGTCGGCGCCGCGTCGATACTGTTCTCGCTCCGGTACGTGACCGCCGAGAACCAGCGCGTGTACTACCATCCGCTGTTCCACATGCTCCTCGTGGGCGCGACCGGCGCGTTCCTCACCGGCGACCTGTTCAACCTCTTCGTCTGGTTCGAGGTGATGCTGATCGTCAGTTACGTCTTCGTCGCCTTCTACGGCACCGACCACGCCACCGCGGCGTCGTTCCGGTACCTGGTGATGAACGTGTTCGGAAGCGCGCTCATGCTCGTCGCCGTCGGCGGCCTGTACGCCACCACGGGGACGCTCAACATGGCCGACATGGCCCGACGACTGGCGGCTCCCGACGCGTACGGCATCGATCCCGCGCCCGTCGTCGGGCTGTCGGCCCTGTTGCTCGCGGTGTTCGCGCTGAAGGCCGGGCTCGTCCCCTTCCAGTTCTGGGTGCCCGCCGCCTACACCGCCGCCCCGGCGCCGATCACCGCGATGTTCGCCGGCGTCACGAAGAAGGTCGGGATCTACGCGATCGTTCGCCTCTACTTCACGGTCCTCGCCGCCGCGTCGGTCCCCGTCGACGCGCCGGGCCTCACCGCCGCGTCACCCCTCGGCTTCCTCGCCCCGGTGCTGGGGGCGATGGGGGTTGCGAGCATCGTCGTCGGCGGGTTCGGCGCCGTCGGCCGGGACCGGCTCGGGGCCGTGTTCGCGTACTCGAGCATCGGGCAGGTCGGCTTCATCGCCGTGCCCGTCGCCATCGCCGCCGCGGCGCCTCCCGCGGGGACGCTCCGCGGGGTCGCCATCGCCGCCGCGCTCGTGTTCGCGCTCCACCACGCGCTCGCGAAGGGACTGCTCTTCCTCTCGGCGGCCGCCGTCGAGGACGCGACGAAAACGGACCGCCTGGCGGACCTCGGCGGCTTCGCCGGCCACTCGCCGGTGCTCTCGGGGGCCGTCTTCGTCGGCCTCCTCTCGCTGATCGGCCTCCCGCCGCTGACCGGGTTCTTCGGGAAGCTCCTCGCGTTCGACGCGGCGGTCCGGGGAGTCGCGTCCGCTCCCGGCCCGTCGTCGGCGCTCGCGCTGGTCGCGTTGCTCCTCGGTGCCGTGCTCACGATCCTGTACGCGACGCGGGTGTGGGTCGGCGGCTTCTGGGGGCGCGAGACGACGGCGGTCGAGGTCGCGACCGTCGAGTCGGGTCAGGTCGCCGTCCTCGTCGCGCTCGCCGCGGCCGTCGTTCTCGTCGGCGTGGGGTTCGACCCGATCTACCGGTTCGCGGAGACGGCCGCGGCCGCCGCGCTCGACTCCGAGGGGTACGTCGACGTCGTGGGGCTGAGCGGGGGTGACGGCGCGTGACCCGCACCTGGCCGGTCGCCGGGTTCCTGTTCGGCGTCATCTGGGTGTTCGTCCAGGGACCGCCGCTCGGGCCCGAACCGCTCGTCGGGTCGCTGCTGATCGGCCTCGCGGTCGGCTTCCCCACGGCCTTCGTCTTTCGGCGTCTGTACGGGGAGACCGTCGACCTCCCCCGGTCGATCCGCGCGGTCCCGTACGCGCTGTGGTACGTGCTGACGTTCGTTCGGGAGGCGATCGTCGCCAGCCTCGACGTCACGTACCGCGTGCTCGCGCCCTCCAGACCGACCGACTCCGAGGTGATCCTCATCCCGTTGCGCGTACAGACCGACCTCGGCGTGACCACCATCGCCAACAGCATCACGATGACCCCCGGATCGCTCACGCTCAACTACGACCCCGAGGAGAACGCGCTGTACGTCCACGTGATCGACGGGAGCGATCCGGAGGACGTCGTCGACCCGATCCGCGACTGGGAGAGCTACGCGCTCGTCATCTTCGACGAGGAGCTCTCGCCGAGCGACCCCGCGCCGGACTTCGCCGTCTACCCGCCCGACCGAACGCATCCCGCGCTCAAGCAGGCGGCTCCGGAAGCGGGGGAGGAGACGGCGACCGATCGGCCGACCGAGGAGGCCACGGGAGGTGACGGAGATGGCCGCTGAGGGGTCGCTGGTGGCGGTCATCGACGCCGCGATCGTCCTCGTGGCGCTGCTGAACCTGCTGTGCGGCTACCGCGCGGTCCGAGGGCCGACGGTCCCCGACCGCGTGGTCGCGCTGGACGCGATCGCGACGAACGTCGTCGCGATCGCCGTCCTGTTCGCCATCAAGACCGGTCGGGGCCTCTTCGTGATCGTCAGCCTCGTGCTCGCGATCATCGCGTTCCTCTCGACGGTCGCGGTTGCCAAGTTCATCACCGAGGGCGACATCATCGTTACGAACGAGTGACAACTATGAATTACCGACATCGAACCCGACGGGAGAGTCAGACCGGGCAGCGCGCCTCCGGAGGGGGACGCCGATGATCGAATCGACTCCGATACGCGCGTGGATCGTCATCGCGCTCGTCGTCGTCGGGGCGTTCTTCCTCACGGTCGGGACGATCGGGCTGTTGCGGCTGCCGAACGTGTACAACCGGATGCACGCGACGAGCAAGCCGGCGACCATCGGTGCGGTCGCCGTCTTCCTCGCCGGGTTCGTCCACTTCGGTCCCGGGGGCGCCGGCCTCTCGTCGCTCATCGGTATCGTCTTCCTGTTCCTGACGGTGCCGACCGGCGCGCACATGATCTCGCGGGCGGCGGAACGGACCGGCGTCCCGTTCCTCGGGTCCGTGACGTGGCCGGGGAGATCGGACGACGAGTGAGGGGGCTCCCGACGCGCGTCGCCCGCTCCCGTCGAATGTGAACTACCCGTAAGGTATATGCCGGACAGGTCTCTCCTCGCACTCGTATGTCGGGACCGACTCGATCGCCGCGCTCGACGCGAGCCGCCGAGGGCGACGCGACCGCTCGCGGTGACGGCGACTCCCGGACGCGGTCCGCGAGGGACCGTATCCGCGTCGACGACGAGGTGACGCCGGCGTTCGAACGCGACCTGCGGGGCCTCGCGGACGTCGCTCGGAACCCCTCGCGTCGACCCCTCGCCACCCTCGTCGCGGCGGTCGTCGTCGGCGCGCTCGGCTACCAGTCGTCCGTCGTCGCCGCCGCGGCCGGCCCGGTCGCCGGGCTCCTCGCGGCCGCCGCCGTCGCCGTCGCGTACGCGGCCGCCAAGCGATTCTGGGCGGTGCAACACCGGCTCATGATCGCGGCGCTCGCGGCGGCGGACGAGCTCGATCGGCTCCGGTGACTGAGGGGTATCGGACGCGGCGAGCGCGTTCGAAGGCGGCCGGGAGTTCGCGCGGGTCGCCGCCATGTGTGTCATTTTTTAACATCCAAGTCATGTGATAGCGTATGGACCACACGCAGTACCGCGACGCCGTCGTCGAGAACCGTCGGAAGCACGGCTTCGAGCCGGTCGACGAGTACACGAACGGGTTCGACCCGGTATGGGAGACCCGCGACGAGGACGCCTCTATCGGCCCCGTCGCCGTCATCGCCACGCTCGTCGACGACGAGCCGGACCCCAGCCCGGAGGACCTCGTCGCGGTCGCGGACTCGTTCCGCGACGTGCTCGTCGACCGCGTCGACGACCGGCACGGCTCGACGACCCCCCTCGGCTACGTCGTCTTCCCGGTTCCCGATCCGGACCCGTCGCTCGTCGACGCGGCGCGCTCGTACACGGTCGCCCGCCGCCGGACCAACGTCTTCCCAATCGTGTACGACTGCGAGGACGAGACGCTCCACCGACACGAGGTGCCGCGGCTGAAGGGACGGGGTATCT
The DNA here is from genome assembly GCF_002252895.1 of Halorubrum sp. Eb13. Lineage (NCBI taxonomy): Archaea > Methanobacteriati > Methanobacteriota > Halobacteria > Halobacteriales > Haloferacaceae > Halorubrum > Halorubrum sp. Eb13. The sequence continues at coordinate 22,417 of NZ_NHPE01000121.1, forward strand.
ACCGCCGACAGGCGGAGGACGCCGACCGGCTGTTCGACGTCTGAGACGCAGCTAAAAAACGGCGGCGACCGCTCAGATCAGGCGCTCGGCGATCCGACCGGCGCCCTCGGCGGCGGCGGTCGCGGGGTCGTCGGGGGAGACGACCTCGACGTCGCGGTCGAGCTCGGCCGAGAGCCGCTTCTCGAACTCCTCGGCGAGCCCGGGGATGCAGGCCATGCCGCCGGTCGCCGCGACCGGCCGGCCCAGCGCGAGCTGGTACGGCTTCATGTGGTCGTTCGCGAGCTCCGGGAGGAACTCGTTGGCGACGACGTCGACCGCCTCGTCGATGTAGCGGTCGACCGGCTCCCGCACGCCGCGGTCGACGGTGAACTCGTGGCTCCCGCCGCCGGGCTGTTGGATCACGTCCGTGAACGGCTCGAAGTCGTACACGTCGGCGTGCTCCTCCTTGTACTCGCGGGCGGTTGTCCGGTCGATGTGGACGCGCCCCTGGCTCTCCTCCTCGACGGCGGCGACGATCCGGCGGTCGACCTCGTTGCCCGTCACCGAGCCGGTCGAGAACGGCGAGAGCTGCTCGCCGCGGCGGTAGGCGCACGCCTCCAACGTCGTCGACCCCATGTTAATCGAGACGAACACCTCGTCGATGGCGGCCAGGTCGTCGCCGTAGGCGGGGATCGCCCCGCACAGCGACTCCGGGTAGCTCCGCGTCTCGGCCTGCCCGATCCAGGAGCCCTCGATGACCGACTTGAGGTTCTCCACGCCCGCCTCGTTGTCGATGGTGGGGACCGCGTAGACGACCGCGCTGTCCTCGGGGACGTCGTGGGCGTCCACGAGGGCCTCGAAGAAGCGCTCGGCGTCGGCGACGCTCTCGTCGTCCTCCGGCAGCCCCGACCGGAGCATAAACCGCACCGTGTCGGGGTACTCGATCGCGGCCTCGTGGCCGAACAGGACCCGCTCATCGCCCGTGATGGCGTCCTCGTACGTCGCCAGACACGTCAGCGTCGAGTGTCGCTCGCGGCCCCCCCGTCCGTCGGGGAGGTCGAGCACCGTCCGCGTGCTGCCGAGTTTCACACCCACCGCTTCCGGGCCGTCTGTACTGTTGATCTCCGTGGATTCGTCGTCGTCGCTCATTGTTAATCACTCGCACACGAAGCGATTCGGACGATGGAGACGAGACTGATCCGGTGGTCCGCGGGAGTGAACGGCCGATCGTGGCGGGGGGCGTCGAACCCCTCCAGTCGACGCGTCAGCGCGTCGACCGCGTCGGGGGCGACCCAGCCGAGTTCGGCGTAGTACGACAGCGCGTCGCGGGCTCGCAGGCGGCCGCCGACGTCGACGAGGTAGCCGAGCCACTCGCCGACCTCGCGTTCCGCGTCCGTCGAGGCCGGGACCGCCCGCAGGTACGGGCGGTCGCCGGCGTCGGCGGGTCGGTCCCCGCCGCCGGCCAGCCGCAGCCCTCGCTGGCGCTGGAGCAGCTCCGTGAACGCGGCCGAGCGGGCGGCCTGCTCCGCTCGGTTCCGGTTCGGCTGACGAAGCGACCGCTCCCGAGGCGCTCCGTCCGCGCCGTCCCGCGGTGCGTCCGCGATCCGGCGCAGCTCCCGTACGTCGTATCTCCGTGGATTCAGACTCATGTTCCGTCCGTCGTTCGCGTCCGTACGGTCACGGTTGCCGTCGGCATATATGATAGTTCCTCCGCAGTTATCAGCGGTGAGAAACTATTCGCCGGGCCGACGGCGCGGGACCGGGACCGCAGTCACCTCAGCGCTTTCCCGTGCGGAGCCGCTACCCCGTATGTGAAACGAAACGTCGGACGGATCGACGCGTTCGCACGGGTCGCCGGCGGCGCCGCGCTCGCGGTCATCGCCGTCCTCGTCGCGAGCGGCGAGGTGAGCGTTCCGGTGGGCTCCGCGGTCGGCCTCGGCCTCGCCGGCGCGGTGTTGATCGTCGAGGGCGCGACGCGGCGGTGTCTGCTGTATCGGGCGCTCGGAATCGACCGCTGTCCGGTGGAGTGACCCCGACGGGGACTACCTGACCGTCTCCCGACCGGTCACGGTCTCCACCTCCAGTTCGTACAGCGAGAAGTCGACGCGCTCGACCGCTTCGTCGAACAGCCGAAACGGCGGAAACCACTCGTTGAGCGTCTCCTCGTCGACGTCCCCCTGCCACTCCCGGAGCGGGCCGCGGACCTGAACGCTCCACGACTCCGTCGCCGAGCCCTCGTAGCACACGAACGTGGCGGTCTCAGTCGTCTCGATGAACTTCCCCTTCTCGCTGTCGCCGTCGTGCTCGCTCACGCGGAGGAGGAACCGGTCGCCGTCGTAATGGTAGCTCAGCGGGACGGCGTACGAGTCGTCGGCGTCAGCGAGCCCGAGAACGCCGTGCTCGCCCGCTCGGAGGCGGTCGTCGACGTCGGACTCGGACATGCCGCTCGTGTACACGTACTCTGCGTGTTCCATACGTCCGACACGCGGCGGAGGGACAAATAGGCACCACTCCTGTCAATCGACCGTCAGCACCCCTTGCGCCGGCGCCGGCCGATTCGAACACGGCGCGTCGGGACCCCGAGAGCTCGCGCCCGGGGAGACTCACTCGCCCTCGCTCCACGGGAGCGGCTCCGTACACCAGTGACAGAAGTCGAGCTCGGCGTCGGTCTCCTTCCCGCAGGCCGGGCACTCGACCCGCACGGCCTCGCCGCCCTCGCCGGTGAGTCCGGCGACCGGCGAGCCGGCGGCGAGGCCCTCGTCGTCCGCGCTCGCGGCGCGGCGTCGCACCGCTTCCGCGGTCGCGTTGACGCGCTTCCGCTCGGCGACGTCCGCCCGCCCGACGACGTAGGCGTCGATCGACGAGAGCACGGTGAGGAGGGCGACCGGGAGCGCGACCTCGGTCGGTAGCGCGGCGGCGGCCTCGACCGGCGACGCCGCCGGCCCGGCGGGGTCGACGTCGTAGAGCGCGAGCAGCGCGACGCCGCCGCCGACGACCGTGACGTGCCACAGCAGCGCCCGTCCCCAGCGGCGCAAGACGAGGTGACCGAGCCCCGGGAACGCCAGCGCGAGGACCGCGGCGAGGACGGGACGCAACTGGTCTCGCATACGACGCGGGTTTGGGTGGGGACTATTTACCGTCTGCGGTGTCGACGCTCCGCCCGCCGCGGATAACAACCGTTAATCGACGCGCGGTCCTCCGGTCCGGCATGAGCAGGCAGCGGGCGACCGCGTTCGTTCCCGGGCACGTCACCGCCTTCTTCAGCGCCCATCCGGCCGAGCGCCCCGCGGCGGCCGGGTCGCGCGGGGCCGGACTCGCCCTCACCGACGGCGTGACGGTCCGGGTGTCGGCGGCGGGGACCGAGACCGACGGGTCGGGGACCGCCGACCCGGCGGCCCACGGATCGCAGACCGCCGACCTCCCGACCGACGGCGACGCCGGATCCCGCGCGATCGACGGCGAGCCCGGAACGATCGGCGCGGTCGAGGACGTGCTCGCGGAGCTGGGGGCCGCGGGCGGCGCGGGCGACGCCGACGAGGTCCCCGTCGACGTCGCGGTCGAGACCGACCTCCCGATCGGCGCCGGCTTCGGCGTCTCCGGCGCGGCGGCGCTCGGCGCGGCGCTCGCGGCCAACGACGCCCTCGACCGCGGGCGCTCCGAGAACGAGCTGGTCCGGACCGCCCACGAGGCGGAGGTGAACCGAGGGACCGGCCTCGGGGACGTGGTCGCGCAGGCGCGCGGCGGCGTCCCGATCCGGGTGACGCCCGGCGCGCCGGGCGTCGGGAAGCTCGACGGGATCCCCGCGGTCGGCCGCGTGGAGTACGTCACCTTCGGCGAGCTGTCGACGGAGGCGGTCCTCGGCGGCGACACGACCGCCCTCTCCGCGGCCGGCGAGGCGGCGCTCGACCGCCTCCGCGCGGACCCGCGGCTCCCGACGCTGATGGCCGCGGCCCGCGACTTCGCCGGCGAGGCGGACCTCCTCGTTCCCGAGGTCGCCGAGGCGATCGACGCGGTCGCCGAGGCGAACGGCGGTTCGGGCGGCGCGGCCGACGGCCCCGGGGCGGCCATGGCGATGCTCGGGCGCACCGTCTTCGCGCTCGGCACCGGGCTCTCCGACGCGGGCTACGACCCCCGAGTCTGCCGAATCGACGCCGCGGGCGCGCGGCTCGCCGGGGACCGCAACCGTGAGTAAGGACTTTGCCGCGTTCGGCCGGAGTGGCGGACATGGCTGAGTCGCTCCGTTCGTTCTTCGACGGGCTCTCGGCGCTCCCGCTGACGGTCCACACCGGCACCTCGTACCCGTACCGGCGGTCGTGGTTCGTCGTGTTCGCGCCGCCGAGCGGTTCCGAGGGCGATCACGTCGCACTGCTCGCGCTCGAGGACGAACCAACGTCTGGGACGGCTTCTGGACGTTTCGCCCGGAGCTCGTGACCCGACTGGAGCGGTACATCGCCGAGGAGCTCTGAGGCGGGCGGGCCGCCCGATCCCGCGGCCGCCTCGGGCGACGCCGACGAACAAAGCTTTACCGCGTCGACCGCCTATCTCCGGCAAATGGTACTCGACGACCTCGGTTCGTCCCTGCGGGGCAGCCTCGACAAGCTCCAGGGGAAGACCCGCCTCTCCGAGAGCGACGTCGAGGAGATCGTCAAGGAGATCCAGCGCTCGCTCCTCTCGGCCGACGTCGACGTCTCCCTCGTCATGGAGCTGTCGGACTCGATCAAGACCCGCGCGCTCGAAGAGGAGCCGCCGGGCGGCACCACGGCGAAGGACCACGTCCTCAAGATCGTCTACGAGGAGATGGTCGACCTCGTCGGGGACTCCACGGAGCTCCCCTTGGAGAACCAGACGATCCTCCTCGCCGGCCTCCAGGGGTCGGGGAAGACCACCTCCGCCGCGAAGATGGCGTGGTGGTTCTCGAAGAAGGGCCTCCGCCCCGCCGTCATCCAGACGGACACCTTCCGGCCGGGCGCGTACGACCAGGCCAAACAGATGTGCGAGCGTGCGGAGGTCGACTTCTACGGGAACCCCGACAACGACGACCCCGTCGACATCGCGCGGACGGGCCTCGAAGAGACGGAAGACGCCGACGTGCACATCGTCGACACCGCGGGCCGACACGCGCTCGAGGACGACCTCATCGCGGAGATCGAGGAGATCGAGCGCGCGGTCGACCCCGACCGCTCCCTCCTCGTCCTCGACGCCGCGATCGGGCAGGGCGCCAAAGAGCAGGCCCGCCAGTTCGAGGAGTCGATCGGGATCGAGGGCGTGATGATCACCAAGCTCGACGGGACCGCGAAAGGCGGGGGGGCGCTCACGGCGGTCAACGAGACCGACTCCTCCATCGCCTTCCTCGGGACCGGCGAGACGGTCCAGGACATCGAGCGGTTCGAGCCCTCCGGGTTCATCTCCCGGCTGCTCGGGATGGGCGACCTCAAACAGCTCTCCGAGCGCGTCGAGCGCGCCATGCAGGAGGCCCAGGAGGACGACGAGGACTGGGACCCCGAGGACATGCTGCAGGGGGAGTTCACCCTGAAGGACATGAAAAAGCAGATGGACGCGATGAACCGGATGGGGCCGCTCGACCAGGTGATGGACATGATCCCCGGCATGGGCGGCGGGATGATGGACCAGCTCCCGGACGACGCGATGGACGTCACCCAAGACCGGATGCGCAAGTTCGAGCGGATCATGGACTCGATGACCGAGGAGGAGCTGACGAACCCCCGCGTCGTCGGTCAGTCGCGCACGGAGCGGATCGCCCGCGGCTCCGGCACCGACGAGGAGACGGTCCGGCAGCTCCTGGAACAGCACTCCATGATGGAACAGACGATCAGCCAGTTCCAGGGGATGGGCGAGGGCGACATGCAGCGCATGATGAAGAAGATGGGCGGCGGCGACGGCGGCGGCCTCGGCGACATGATGGGCGGCGGCAAGGGCCCGTTCTGATCGGCGTCTCGCGGCGACCGGACGCCCGCTTCGACCCTCGAGTGGCTTGACGGCCGACGCCGTCGCGCCACTGACACTTTTGAGAGCCGCTCTCGAACTCCCCGTATGGTCCCGGCCTCCGACGAACCGCCGACCGACGGTCCGGCCGGCGCCTCGCCGGACGACGGGCCGTCGGCCGCCGGCCCCGTCACCGACCGCTCGCCCCGTCCCGGCCCGCTCCTCGACCGGACGCTCGCGCACGTCGAGCGGCTCCTCCCCCTCGCGCTCGTTCCGCTTCTCACAGCGCTCCTCAACGTCGAGGACCTGGCCGCCACGGCGGAGACCGACACGGTGGTCTCCGTCAGCGCGTCGTTCCCCGTCTATCGATACGACCTCTGGAGCATCATCGACCCGCCCGGCGACGGCGGCGCGTCGACGTCGGTTCCCTTCGACTCGGTTGGGCCACTCGCGCTCGCCGTCCCGCTCCTCGGCGCGTACGTCGTCGTTTCGGGGGCGCTGAGCGCAGGGTACTTCGGGAGCATCGCCGAGGGGATCACGACCGGTCGATTCGACTTCGTCGCCAACGTCCGACGGTTCGCCGTCCGGCTGATCGCGCTGGAGGCGCTCGTCGTCGCCGCGATCCTCCTCGCCGTCGTGCCGTTGGCCGCGTTCCCGCCGCTGCTCGTGTTTGCCGTGGTCGCCCTCCTCGTCCTCTCGTACCTGTTCTTCCCGACGGTGTACGTCCTCGTGCTGGAGGACCGCGGGATCGAGTCCGCGATTCGGCGGGCGTACGGGCTCGTCACGCGACACCGGCCGCTGTGGTTCTTCCTCGCGCTCGCGGCAGCGACGGCGCTCTGTTCGGTCCCGCTGAGCGCCCTCGCTTACTCCGGTCCGGTACCCGCGGTCGTCGCGGCGGTGGTCGCGGCGCCGATCGCCCTCGCGTTCAACGTCGCGGCGGCCCTGAAGGTCGCCGCGATGGCGGACGTCGACGCGGTCCGCTGACTCGATGGGCGTCTTCACGACCCTTATACGTCCCGCTCGGCTACGATCGATAGATGGAACTCAGGCGGATCGGCGGCTACGACGCACTGATCCTCGTCTCGGTCATCTGGTTCCTCGGGAAGTTCGCTCGCTACCTCTTCCCGCCGCTCTTCGGTCCCCTCCAGTCGACGTACGGCCTCAGCAACGCCACGATCGGTGCCGCGTTCTCAGGGTTCATGATCGCGTACGCGCTGATGCAGTTCCCCAGCGGCGCGGTCGCCGACCGGATCGGTCCGGTCCCCGTGGTCGTCGGCGGCGCGTCGGTCGCGGGGGTCGGCGCCCTGGCGCTCGTCGTCGACTCGCCGTTCGCGGCGCTGGTCGCGGCGATGGCCGTCATCGGAGTCGGGACGGGCGTCCACAAGACGGTCGCCGTGCGCCTGCTCGCTCGCGTCTACCCGGCTCGAATGGGGCGGATGCTCGGCATCCACGACACGCTCGGCGCGCTGAGCGGGGTCGTCGCGCCCGCGGTCGTCGTGGCGTTCCTCTCGCCGCCGGCGGCGCTCGCGCTCGCGCTCGACCGGTTGCCCGGCGCCGACTGGCGCGCGCTCTTCCTCCTGACCGGGATCGCCTTCCTCGCGCTCGCGCTCGTCTCCGCCCTGCGACTCGGCGGGCGCTTCGCGAGGGAGCGCCCCGCGACCGACTCGGGAGACACCGAGTCGGCGGGCGCGCGCGAATACCTGCGTCAGTTCGGCGATCGACGCTTCTCGGCGTTCGTCTCGGTGACCGTCGGAGTCTCGTTCGCTCACAACGGCCTCGTCGCGTTCCTCCCGCTGTACCTCGCCGAGGAGGTCGGGCTCGCGACCTCGACCGCGGGCCTGCTGTATTCGGTCCTCTTCGCGGTCGCGCTCGTCCAGCTCCTCAGCGGCGACCTCTCCGATCGGGTGGGCCGGTTCCCGGTGATGGTCGCGACGAGCGGGCTGGCGGCGGCCGGGCTGGCGGCGCTCGTGGCGCTCCCTCCCCTCGACGTCGGCGTCGTCGCGGCCGCCGTCGCCGTCGCCGGTTTCGGCGTCGGATCACACGGGTTTCAGCCGGTCCGAAGCGCGTACCTGATGGAGCTGCTTCCGGAGCGGCTCGCCGGCGGCGGGCTCGGCGTCGTCCGGACGCTGCTGATGGGGGCCGGCGCGCTCGCGCCGGGGATCGTCGGCGTCGTCGCTGATACGGCCGGGTTTCGGCCCGCGTTCGGCCTGCTCGCGGCGGTCCTCGCGGTGTCCGCGGCCGGTACCGTCGCGCTGTGGGTCACCGGGTGACCCGGCGAACGTCTGCCGGTTCGGCACCGGCGGGGCGCGGTCCGGCGACGGTTCGATCGACATCCCGGTCGCCGGCCCTCGGCGTCGCGTCCGTCAGTCGTCGGCGTACAGCGAGTCGAGGACGAACTGGTCGATCGCCTTCCGCGCCTCCGCCGGCGCGTCCTCGTGGCCGAGCGCCATCCGACGGCCGCGCGCGGCGTGGATGATGTCGGTGATGAGCTGGCCCATTCGCTCGGCGTCGACGGGCTCGAACTCCCCGGTCTCGATCCCGTCTTCGACGACCTCGATGATGCTCCCGCGGACGCGGTCGTAGTGCTCGTTGAAGATCTCGCGGTGGTCACCGTCGTTCTGCGCGTGGGTGTACAGCTCGTGGTACACCTTCATGCGCTCCCAGTGGGAGAACTCCTCGAACTCCGGCCCGAACAGGCACTGGTCGATCCGCGCGTCGAGCTCCGAGCGGGGGTCGTCGTCCGCGTCCACCTCGACGCTCCCCTCGTACTGGTCGATGACGTACTCGAGGAACGACGACAGCAGGTCGTACTTGCCGTCGAAGTGGTAGTGGATCACCTGCCGGGTGAGGTCCATCTCCTCGCCGATGTCGCGCATCCGGAGGTCCGTGTACCCGTGCTTGCTCAGCGCACGGAACGTGGCCTCCATGATCACCTCCTCGGTGTCCTTGGAGGAGACGGTCTCGCGGGAGTCGCTCATACGGCCCTCTCCGACGGTGAGACACATAAGCGATCCCACCGTCCGATTCGGTTTACCATACAGTAAATTTTTAACCTCATGGTCAAACGGTACAGTCGGACATGACACGAAAGATCATCCGAAACGGGACCGTCGTCTCTCTCGATCCCGACGTCGGCGAGCTGGCGGAGGCGGACGTGCTGATCGAGGACGGCGAGATCGTCGACGTCGGCCGCGGACTCTCGGCCGAGAACGCCGAGGTCATCGACGCCGCCGGCCAGATCGTCGTTCCCGGATTCGTCGACTCGCACATTCACCTCGCGCAGACGCAGGTCCGCGGCATCGCCGGGGACTGGTCGCTGATGGGCGAGTACTTCGACCACATGCTCGGCAACATCACCGGGCTGTATCGGCCCGAGGACATGTATCTCGGCGGCCTCTTCGGCGCGTTCGAGAAGCTCCACACGGGGACGACGACGGCCTTGGACTGGTCGTACCCCAACACGCTCGAACACGGCGAACGCGCCGTCGACGCGCTGCGAGACGCCGGGTTGCGGGCGGTGTACACCTACGGTCCGCCGGGCGACGACGCGGCGAAGTGGTGGTACGAGAGCGACGTCGGCCTCCCCGAGGAGAACATCCGCGAGCTCTACGAGGGCGCGATCCGCGACGACGACCTGCTCAGCCTGGCGCTCGGGCTCCGCGGCCCGGACTTCTGTACCGATGAGACCGCCCGGGCCGACCTCGAACTGGCCCGCGACTTGGGGGCGCTCTCGACGATCCACATGGGCGCCGCCCTGTGGCCGTCGTCGGTGTACGGCGAGGAGTATCAGGGGTTCGGCGCCATCGAGGACATGCTCGGCCCCGACGTCAACGTCGCCCACGGGAACCACTTCGCGCAGGAGGACGTCGACCACGCCGTCGAGCAGGGCGTCTCCTTCTCGTCGACACCCGAGGTCGAGATGCAGATGGGCCACGGCATCCCCGTCACCGAGAAGGTGCTCGAGGCGGGCGGGCGCCCGGCGTGGGGCGTCGACGTCTGTTCGAACGTCAGCGGCGACATGGGCAGCCAGATGCGGATCGGGATGCAGCTCCAGCGGATGTTCGACAACCAGGCGGTCCTCGAGGGCGACGAGGAGGTCACCGAGGTGAGCCTCTCCGCGCGCGACACGCTGGAGATGGCGACGATCGAGGGCGCGAAGGCGCTCGGCCTCGACGACGAGATCGGGACGATCACGCCCGGCAAGCGCGCCGACCTCGTCCTCTTCGACGCCTCCGACTTCATGACGGCGCCCTCGCACTCCCCGGTCCAGACCGTCGTCTTCCAGGCCGACCCCTCGCACATCGACACGGTGCTCGTCGACGGCGAGGTCGTCAAGCGCGACGGCGAGCTGACGAACCCGAAGGTTCACGAGGAGTTCGACCGGTTCGTCGCCTCCGGCGAGCGCCTGCTCGACGAGGCCGGCATCGACCTGTAGACAGCGCGATTCGACGTCATCACTCACACATCTCAATGCGACTCGGACAATACCGAACGACGGACGCAGAATCTCCTTGGTGCGGCGTACCGACCGACGACGGCGACGTGATCGACCTCGCCGAGGCGGGCGCGGCCACCGGGGTCCACATCGACGGCGGAACGACCGGCCTGCTCGCCGACTGGGAGTGGCGCCGGAAGGCCGAACTGGCGGTCGAGTACGCGACGGAGACCGGCGTCGGGCGATACGACGCCGCCGACCTCTCGCGGGCGGCGCCCGTCTCCGACCCGGAGAAGGTCGTCTGCGTCGGCCTCAACTACCGCGACCACGCCGAGGAGGGCGACAACCCGATCCCGGACGAGCCGGTCCTCTTCTCGAAGTTCCCCACCTCGGTGGCGGGGCCCGAGGACGCCGTCACGTGGGACCCGGACCTCACCCAGAAGGTCGACTACGAGGCTGAACTCGTCGCCGTGATCGGCGAGGAGGCCCGCCGCGTCGACCCGGAGGAAGCGATGGATCACGTCGCCGGCTTCACCGTCGGCAACGACGTGTCGGCGCGCGACCTCCAGCACGGCGACGGCCAGTGGGTCCGCGGCAAGAGCCTCGACTCGTTCGCCCCCGTCGGCCCGGAGCTCGTGACGACCGACGAGGTCGGCGACCCGCACGACCTCGCGATCTGGGCGGACGTGAACGGCGAGCGGCTCCAGGAGTCGACGACGGCGAATCTGATATTCGGGGTCGACGAGCTCGTCTCCTTCTGTAGCCGGGCGTTCACGCTGAAGCCGGGCGACCTGCTGTTCACCGGCACGCCGCCGGGCGTCGGCGTCTACCGCGAGCCGCCGGTGCTGCTGGGGGACGGCGACAGCGTCACGGTCGGCGTGGAGGGCGTCGGCGAACTGACGAGCGAGTTCGCGTACGACCGAGAATAGCGACGCGACGGCTCTCACGGGAGTACGTGAGCCGAGTCGGCTCGCGATTTTTATCAGTGATTGAGTGGTGTCGCTGTCGGCTGTTTATCCGTGGTCGCTGACGCTGCGGTGAACGCCTCCAAAGGGGCAGCCGCTTGCTTATATATCGCTGACTACGGATCGGCGGGGAACAACTCCAAAGCCCCAGCCGCGAGGACTCGCGCGCCTCGCTGCGCTCCTCAGTCGCTCGTTCCACTCGCTC
>NZ_NHPE01000129.1:0-26652 GCF_002252895.1 Halorubrum sp. Eb13
CTGCGCAAGCGATTCGGCTCAACGATTAAAGCCAGAACGTGGTTTGGTCAGTTTCGAGAGATCGTCATAAAGGCCGCCATCAGAAACATCGAGCAGTCTCTCACCGCCTGAACTACGTGAATTCGAGCGTCTAAACAAGGCCCAGGACGCATATCAAACATCGTGAGCAGGTTCAATTCGTCGTGTAGGGCGGGATAGACGCGTACGACAGCAATCAGAGCAGACGCGAATAGACCAGAGGACTACGCTACGTACTGTCTCGATACTTAGAATAATAGGTGAAGATTCCAAAAGCCAACCCACCTGCTGCTCCCGGTATTGCGGCAGAAATCACGCTAGCGTCCGAGAGAAGCACGTCTATCGAAACCCACAGCAGTACCCAAACGACAACGTTCATCGGAATATAGAGCCACGGATTCGTCCGACTCCATACGCCTTCAGCCATTTTGTCGCTCTTATTAGGCTTGTTAGGTAATTCTTCTGAATCTGATAGTGATCCGAGCTAATTCCGTGACCGACACACCCTCTGTATCTCGCACGACGCTCCTGACGGGGAATGAGTAGGTTTCTGCGGTCGTGCTGAATACACAGCGCGTCTCGGTCACCGGGCTCTCGGGCATTGGTGAGAGGATGAAGGCTCCCTATCGAGAAACTGCGGCGGCGTGCGCCGCTGCGTATCCCGGACTACAGCAGACGTTGAGCGCGTATCGGACGTAACGCGGGTCGGTTGGCGTCGCCTACGCCAGCGCGATTCCCGCCGCGACGGCGAGACTCGTCAGTGCGAGGCTGACGAGCGCGACTGTTGTCCGGCTGTGGTGTCCGTCGCGGTCGTCGGAGTCGAACCCACGACCGGTCAGAACGCCGAGGCCGACAGCAACCGCGGAGAGGCCACCGGCGAGCGCCAGCGTCGTCCAGAGTTCCAGTCCGTGCTGTGCGACTTCTCGTGTAGCCGTCCCGGCGAGAAGGACGCCGGTTGCTATCGGGGCGGCGGCTGTCGCTTTGTTGGAGGGCATCAGTCAAATATCCAACGCGCGTCTAAAAACAGTGGCGATGCCGTTCCGCGGACAGTGGTCGGTACAGGCGACCCAAGAATCGTTCAGTACAGACTAGGTATTGACTGCTCAGAGTGATCGGTCAATGTTGTGACTGAGACAAGCAATAGTGAGTTCACGGAACTGCTTCCACCATCGTCGGGAGCGAACAAACGCACCGTACTTCCGCTTGAGCGTTGAGTTGACCGCCTCGGATTGACTCCGCTGGCCGTAGAGACCAGCGTCTAAGCGCGCGTTCCATGCCTTGTGGAGCGATGTAAACTCACGATGCTTTATCAGTGGCCGAACCTCGTGTTGCCGGGCAAGTTGCCTGATCTTCTGGTCGTCGTAGCCCTTGTCACCGAGTAGAATGCCAATATCCTCGGGGTTGCGCTTGATCAACGACGGCGCAATCTGGCTATCGTGTTTTCGTGTTGTCGTCACGTGGAGATCGAGGATTGCGTTCACTTTCGTATCGACCAGCAACGTCACTTTGAGCGGCTGAATCGTGAGTTCGGCTCGTTTCGTGTAGTGTTTTGAGGCGTGACTGCGGTCGAATCCTGACGCATCAACTCCAACGACACCGCTCGTCGGAAGTAGCGTCGCTGAGAGAGTCAATATGGCACGCCAGACAGCCATATCAAGCCGGTTGAACGCCTTACAAAGCGTTGATGGCGTAGGAAGTTCAGCTAATCCGAGGGCGTGACGAATGCGCGGCATCTCGATCAGTTCGTCAAGCAGGCCACGATAGGTCGTGTCCTTCCGAACTTTGAGACACAGCAAAACAACGTGCTGGGGAAGTGTATAGCGATGTTTGGAGAACTTCGAGGAGTATCGAGAAACCGCTCGGCGTGCCAAATGGATCGCCTTCTCAGTAAATCGGAGAATCTTCGACTTCGGGAGGGCCTTCATCTCATCGAATTACACGGCGAACATGTAACTCTCTGAGGATTTCAACAGAGCCCCTAAAATGTAGTTTCGACCGGGTGTGACGGTCGATAGAACAGCATAGTGCCAGAATTCGGTCGTGTTATCATCGTTGATCGACCCCGTCACCCATCTGTTCTCCTTCCCATACCAGCCAACAGTCGTGAGGTCGTACGCTAGGTGGATTGGTTCCGACGGGGCGAGGTTTTCGCGCTCGAGGAGGCGACACGTGGCATTGATGAACTTCGTTTCAATGTCTTCCACCTCGTAATCCCCCTCGGTGCCCGCGTTTGGGATATACTCGAAGAGCGTCGAGGCTGAGGGGGTGTCTCTGTCAGACTGCCAGTCAAGAAGTTCGGCGCCGTTCTTCGCGGCACATTGCTCGATGGCGAGGTGTGCGAACAATCGGTAGATGTCCCCCAATCGAATACTCGTAGTTGGGGGCCAACCGGTCGCGGTCGAACCGAAGCGGGGGAGCGACCAGCGCCATGTACTCGGCGACGACTCAGCTCGCCTCGCTCATTTTGTGGTCCATGCTGACCGTCCAGTCCTCGTCGTTCTCCCGGTAGTAAGCACGCGGCTTCGACGGGTACGTGGAAGTCCGGTCGAACGAGGGTCCTCGGGGGGTCAGCGCATAGAGCGCGGCGTTGTGACTGTACTCGGCGGCTTCAGATAGAAAGTCGGCGTCGAATTCACTGATGGCGCTCGAAAGTTTCGAGTAGTGCGTGCCATCACCGGAGGTGAAGCAGGCTTCGCGAGCGACAGGACCCCCCTTCTCCAGAATCTGTTGGAGTTCACGATATCCCCCGACGAACTCCTTCAGAACACCGGCCCGATACATCCGTTGTGTCCGGCGGTCGAGACCGTCCCAGTCGTCGATCTCATCACACTTGGGGGCTATCCGCAGGTCGAAATGCCGGAGCGCCCAAAGCGTTTTTTAGTATCTTTGTCGTACTCAGTGTCACCCCCGAGTTCCACGAGTTGGTTTTTCTCCTCCCACCGGTCGACGTCGTAGGTAGGTGTGGGAGTATACGGATCAAGGGGGTCAGGATGTGGATCGATGCCGTCAGGGTATTGAGGGGGGGTCACTGCTGTAGAGATCGTCGCGCTCGAAACCCATCAGGGGGTGTTTCTCACCCGGGTGTATTAGCCCGTTCGCCTCAAATTCTCTGAATTGACACGTATGTTATATATCTCTAACATAGACCTAAACTGGACAGTACTGCTACCGTGGGCCACGACGAACAGGCCAACGTCCTCCTCAGGGAGCAGGGCGAACTCAGTGGCGAACTGCGGGACACCGCCACCGTGACGGACGATCCGGGTATCCCCCCGGGGTCGCTCAAAAAGCCCGAACGCCATGCCGACGATCCGTTCGTGCGGTGTGAACCACTGCTGGTGCATCGTGTCGACCGCGCTCTCAGAAAGGATTCGTTCGCCGTCGACGACGCCGTCGTTGAGATGCGCTTGCAGCAGCCGTGCCATATCCGCGGCGGTCGTATGGAGGCCGGACGCCGGCGATACGTCGGAGTAGAAACTCACGACCTCGTCAACCGCCGTTCCATCGGCAGGTACGAGTCCGGACGGAGCCGCTTGGAACGTGCTGTTTGACATCCCGAGCGGCGCGAACACGTTCTCCGTGACGAACGAGTCGAATTGCTGCCCAGAGATGTCCGCGATCAGCTGTCCGGTTAGTGCGGCGGCGTAGTTGGTGTACTGGTAGAGTTCACCGGGGGGACGGACACGCGTCGGTACGTCTGTTGAGACCGACTCGGCGAGCGGACGGACATGCGTAGGATTGCTCACCGAATCGCCGCGCGCTCGGACCTCGAATCCCGGCGTGTGGGTGGCGAGGTGTTCGAGCGTGATCGGTTCGTCGAACGTTTCCGGGAGGTCGACGGCCTCAAGGTGGCCGTCCACGGCGTCGAATGGTGCGATCTGACCGCGATCGACAATCTGCATCGCGGCCGTCCACGTGAGCACTTTCGAGACGGAGCCGACACGAAAGAGCGTCTCGTCCGCTCGAACCGGGATGTCTTCACTCTGAAAGGCGTAACCGTAGCCGCCGGTGTGGACCTCGTCGTCGTCGACGACGGCAACTGTCAGTCCGCCCGCGTCGTGTTCTGCCAACGCGCGGGTGGCCGCGTCGTCGATAAGCGTATCCACGCTGGTCGTTTGTGTCGGTTCGGTCGATCCGCTCGCAAGACCACTGGCCGCGATGGCGGTGCCAGCACCGACGGTAGCGGACTGCGACAGGAAACGGCGTCGTGAGAGTGTGGAGGGCATCGGTAGAGGTGTGTCTGAGAGAGATTTCACGCCGTGGAGGGCGGGACGACTCGTCCGGTTGAGCTCGTGGCGGAGTTGTGAGCGGTGAAGGCGAACAGCCGGATACCTCGGGTCGACACGCCGACAATGCCATACGCGCCTCGGTGGTACCCACGGCTTGCTCACCCCCGCTTCTCTGTCTCGGGTGCGATGGTGTCAAACACACATTAGCTATCCCACATGAATTTTATCCCGCACGATCGGTCTCACACCGACCCGACGAGTGCGAGCACTCCGAGCGCGGCCACCAACCCTGATGCCGCGACAAAGAGGTCGATCCCCCACCGAAGCAGCCAGTCACGTGCCCGGCTCCCCTCCGGATGAATCCCGAACCGGACTGAGAGGTTGCGAACGATCACGACCCAAGTGACGAGCACGAACCCGAACAGAAACGGCCACACGTCGATGTCGAGTTGAACCTGTACGATGTAGATTGGGAGCACGCCGATCAGTATCGGCGTTGCTGCGATCCGAGCCATAGCCCGGATCGGTCGACGCTGCAGCGCCGGAGGGTCGCCAGCTACCAGTTCGGGGACCGACACGCCACACGATCGAAAGCTGGCGGCGATTTGACGGAGCTGTCCACGCGGTATGAGGAGCCCTTCTGGCTTCGTGACAGTGAGCGACCGGTAGTGGAGTCGTGCAGCAACGATCGGACCAAGCGGAATCAACTGCAGAGAGTCCACCTCAGTGAGGTCGATTATCTGCTCGTCAGTACCGGTCGCTACTGCGAACTGTTCGGTCTCGGGGTCGTCGAACTCGGGTTCGATCACTAAGATGCGATTCTCGGGAGTGAGCCGGTAGTAGTTCGTCTTGAACCCCGCACTCGAAAACCAGATCATCAACCACAGACACGCAAACGCGATCACGTAGGCAACGGTCGCCCGAGAGCCGAAGAGAGCTATCGACCCGAGGACCACAAGCGGTAGCACGATAAAAAAGCCGGCCCAGATCACGGGGTGCATCGTGACGATGAACGCCGCCATCCGATGCGGAAGGTGACGAATTCCGTGGAGGGTCGTCTTCCAGCTACTGTTTGCCTCTGGTCGTGCGGTACTCTTGGAGGACATATCGAACCACTCACGAGACGTCGAATTAGGTGTGGTGGTGGCAATTTCGACAGCGACCACGTCTCGATTAGTGTCGTAGCACTAACCGACACTTGACATCCTCCTCCGCCTTCAGGCGGGGGAATCCCGAGCGGTGGGAGTTTCAGGTTCGCAACCATGACTCCGCCACTTCACGGGAGTTCGCATCTAACCCAGTCGTCGTGTTCGGTGGCTGACTGGCGGTGCCAAACCGCCGGTACTCCTATCCTCGGCGTCATTGACTCCCATCTGTTGTTTTTGCCAGCAGGGAGTCGCTGATACGTCGCCGGACTCGGAGTTATCTTCGGCTTGCTCGACCGACAGACACAACGACGAACCCTTCGAGGATTTGCGTTCACCGCGTCGGTGTTTCGGATACTGTCTCATTGAGCGGCGGGGAGACCGCCTCCGAAGGTCGTTCGGCATCCGCTCAGTTCCGACCTAACCTTACTATCGTATAGTGGTTTTGGAACTTCAAAGTACGCATCGGAAATTCGAACTAGGCCGTCGAACGTGGATTGATCCCACGTTGTCGTATTCATCCTGCGGCTAAAGCAGCAGGTATTCTCCTTGAGTTCGTATAAGAATTCGGGACGACCAGAATGCTCTCTTCAGTAACCGGGTGTTTCAGACAAGAATATGTCCCTTCCTGAGAGTTCCAACAGGACCGCTCATTCCGGTTCGGTGTACGCTCGCCGCCACAGCAACCATGTCGGCCAGACGAGGAACGGCAACAGAACAAGGCTCTGCACGAGCTCGCCCGTAGATCCCCATGGCCCGGCGAGCCACGCGACTGCACCGACACCGACGACGAGTCCGATACCGATCGCGATCGCGGCGATTCGTCGGTTCATCGGCGGCAGATCGGTGGACTGAATTGGTACGTCGAACGCCGAGACGAGTGCCTCACCGTCGCCAACCGGGCCGACGAACCGCTCTGTCTCATTATCACCGAACCCGGTGGTCAGCTCGATAGTTCGCGTGCCAAACGTACGATCCGGGAGCCGGGTGTGGACTACGCTTGCGTCACGAAGGTGATCGACGGAGGTCGCCCACTGCGGCTCGTCAAGCCACGTGTCGTACGCGATCAGCTGGCACCCGTACCGCCGGTACTCGATCGGTGCGTAGGTGAGCGCGAACCCCGCGATGTTCACAGCGAGCGCACCGAGGTACAGCGCGAGGACAGCGATTCCGGATCCAACGACGACTGCGCCGGAGGCGTCACCGACGAACAGCCCGAGACCGACGAGCCAGACGACGAAGAAGCCGGTCGCGTATATTGGGGCGACGCGAGTGAGCGTCTTCAGGACCGCGGTGACGACGGTAGTTCGGCGATGAGCCGAGACCCGGACATCGGGCTCGACGTCGGGGATCGCGATCGGCTCTGGCGGTTCCGGCGAGTCAGTCGGGCCGGCGAGCCAGCTGGTGATCCGACCACCGCTGGAAGCGTCATTTCCGTGAGTCGCCCGGAACGCTGACCACTCGACGAGCAGCTTCACGGCGACAAACGCGGCGAGCACGGCGACACCGCCCGCGGCCGCGTCAAGCACCGGGAGCGCGAACAGGGCAAACACGAGGAAGAACGCGCGCCTCGTCGGCGTCTCCACAACCGCATACGGTGAGGTCTCTGCGTACCGTCGCCGACCCAAGTAGTCCCGGGCAACGTCGATCGTCTCGCCCGCAACCAGCGCGAGCGCCGACGCGAGTACCCCCGGACGACCGAGCAGGGCCGGGACGTCGAACACCTGCGAGAACGCGACGCCAACGACCAGTGCGATCCACGCAACCGCACCGCAGACGGCCGCCGCAAACGGGACATTCCGAAGGTAAATGGGAGGCAGCCACGAAATCGAGTGAATTGTGCCGCGTTTGCTCGACAGCGGCGCCTCGGTGACGCTTATTACGCCCGCATCGCGGTCTTCCGGTGGCGGTCGGGCTGCGAACAGCGCCTTCGCGCCCGCCAGCGGGATCGACAGCACGACTTCGACCGCGTACACCGCGGCGAGCGTCGCGGGGTCCCAGCCGAGACGGAGTACACCGACGAGCGGGATCAGGTTGGCGAGTAGGACAGGGAGGAACCCAGTGGCTCCGGAAAGATTTTGACGACTGCGGTGAGCGATGGAGGGCATCCGTCGTTGTTTCCTGAAACGATCGGCCGTGCTCATAAGGATCGGTGAACGCAGGTCGATCCGCTCCGTGAGGACGTTGCCGCGTTCCGTCCAACTGACCGTTGGTTCGTCGTCTACGCCGAGATCTTCGCGTTCAATCCCGACTACAGATTTGCGGTTACATCCTCGATCGTGGATAGTGTCTCGCTGCTCGTCTACGACGAGGTCGACCCGGCATTCATCGAGATGCGACTCTGTTAAATCCCTTAATACAGGGCAGATTTCACTAGTCAGTTTGTGTATACCGCATGTGTATATCGTAAAATGTTGGCCGCTAGGCTCTGCTGAATTCTTAGCTGATGATACATTCTGCTCCGATTACGATCGATACAGGGGACTCACAGAACGCTCAGTACAGACTGAGAACAGATCGCTCGTACTGGATATTCACGACGCGTCGAGTCGATCATAGAACGTCCTCGGTTCGACGATATCGATCCCACGGAACGAGTCGAGATCGAGCAGGTGTCCGTCGGCGGAGACAAGGTAATCGACGTCACCGGCGACGGCCGCTTCAAGTAACTTGTCGTCGTCGGGGTCCGCCTCAACCGCCGTAATGTCTTCCTGCGGATCGACGAACTCCGAATAGTATCGGACCAGTTCGACCTCCTGTTGTACCTCGTGTTCGCTCATGTGAAAGCGCTCTGGGTACTTGAGCAGCGTTTCACGGAACTCGGTGAGCGTTTCCACCGAAACGACGATCTGGTACTCGCGTTCGAATCCCTTGACGAGAAGTTCGTGTGGCACGCCGGTTGCGATGACGCCCGAGATGAGGGCGTTCGTATCCAGCACCGCCCTCATTCGTCGCTGTCCCGCGCCTCGTGGACGAGTCGAGTGACCTCGTCGAGAGACGTTTCGCCCGCGTCTGTCCGGTTTTCAACACGCTGTTGAAACTCCTCGATCGATGGGAGGTCGACTTTCTTTAACACGAGACCATACTCCGTCGGGACAACCATGAGCTTCGTCCCCTGTTCGAGTCCGAATTGGTCTCTGAGTTTACTCGGGATCGTGATCTGTCCCTTCGAGGTTACTGTGGTTACTTCAGGTTCATCAGATGCCATTGTATGCGTAAGGATTCCTTACGCAAAGGGTTGAATCTACCGGTCAATTCGCACTCTTCAACGACCGGCTGTTTCACGCTATGTTATGTCTGATGGACAAGACATCAACAGAGTCGGCCGCTAGTATTCCTCTCGATTCGCTCGGAGGAGGGTGAGAACAATTACGCCGTACCTGTAGGTATTGGGAATGCATGGTCTCCGATTCACGCTCTTCGGACCCGGACAGCCCTGCCTCCGAGTCGGTGTCGGGATCCGACAGTGAAATGGCGTCAGGATTTGACGAGGCTGCTCTCTACAGGGTCGTTCACGCCGCAGTCAAAGATGCCCTTCTCGACGTGATTGGGACGCTGTTGCTCGTCGGTATCGCCTTTGTGCTCGTGGTCGCCGGTGGTCAGGCACTCTTCGCGGCCACATCGACGCTCGGGATCGTGGTCGGCCTTGGATTTGTGGTAACAGGGCTTTACCTCGCAGCCACCTCACTTGAGCTCATTCCGCCAGTCTACGAGTGGCTGTGAATACAGTCAGACACATCGGATGGGAAGATAGAACAACGGAACTGTGACAGTGGGTCTATTCTCTATCGAAATATCCAGCTATATCCACCGCCACACGTCGTTGTGCCACCACCTCCCAATTCCTGTAGTGTGAACGAGTGTGTCTGGCCGCGAGTTCCACAAGTGACGATCTGAGATGACGCGTGTTCTCGGTTTGGCCCTCGTTCCGCGATATACACGGTTACGTCTCCCTTCGACCAACTCGTAACCGTACCATCGACCGTTTCTCCGGGTTCGACGACGAATGTCATTGTTTCAATCTCGTCATCTACGAGCGTCACATTCTCGTAGTCGCCGGGCCAGACGAGGTCAGAATATGTGACATGTTTCCGATCGCCGTCGTCGGTCGTCACCTCAAAATTAACGTATCCTGCGAGGTCTTCGTCTGAGACTGTATACACCGTCACATAGTGAGTCTCATTGTCCTGATTTTCAAGTGTGACTGTGGGTTCTGGCGTACCGACTGCGAACGCACTTCCAACAAGAAGGAGACCAACGAGCAGGAGGCCTCCGATGAGGAGTGATCGGCGGGGGACCATACACACACTTTCGACTCGTAAGTTAAAATCCCAATCCTCCAGCCTCGAGCTACGGACCGGTACAATCAATTGTATTGGCTGATTTCTGAAATTCACACCGGGATGCCCTCCAGAAGACGCGTACTAGTGGGAGCCACCGCACTCCTTGCCGGCAGTAGTTGTACGGCCATCACTGGCTCAGCTGTGGAGACCGCTGCCGCGGACCAAGCGTGGCCGATGGCTGGGTACGATCCGGCAGGAACCCGATACAACTCCGCCGTCTCGGGTCCCGTAACTGACGTTGAACCCGTCTGGATCTACGACACACCATCATGGTTTCACGGGGCGAGCTCTCCGATCAGAATTGGGGACACGCTCTATGCCACCGGGAGAGGGATGGTCGCGCTCCGTGTCGAAGACGGAACTGAACAGTTCGTTCGACGCGGTCCGTACACGTCCAGTTTGGCCGCCGCCAACGCGAAGCCGTACCGGTCACCAACGCTCGCAGTCACGTCGACGGGCGGCACGTACGGTCTCAACGCCACCGGCGGGATCGGGATCCCCGGAATCGATCGGGGAATTGGTAGTGAACGATGGCATGGACCGCCATACGGGGAGTATCGACCCACTGTCAGCCATACGCCGACTACGAACCCGGTCGTCCACGACGGGATGGTGTATACACCCGTCGTCGGAACAAACGACATCGCCGCGATGAACGCCAGCGACGGCTCCGTCGAATGGCGCGTGACTGTCCAAGAGGACGAGGTCATCTCCGCCGAGTTTGGACGGCCAACGATCAAGGATGGCACGCTATTTGTTGCGAACTGGCCGGGACAGGTCTCGGCGTACGACATCAAGGATGGAACGCAGCGCTGGAACCGGGATCGTGACGATCAGATGCAGTTGTGTACGCCGGTAACGGACGCGGGAGTGATCGTCACATCGCGAAATGACGTCGCGTTACTCGACAACGAGGACGGCGAGCCGCTCTGGGAGCGTGATCTTGACGGGAACGCGACTGAAGGTACGGCGGCCGTAACAGACGACAGGGTACTCCTGAGCGACGGGAACGACACGTTCCACGCGCTCGATCTCGATACCGGCGAGTCGTACTGGTCACGTGAGTTTGTCGGTGAGTCGAAGCCGGTGGTTGCCGATGGGACTGTCTATGTCGTGGAAGAGAAGAGGAGACTCCGTGCGTTCGACGTCGATAGCGGAATCGAACGGTTCAGCTACGAACCGGAGCAAGTTCCACTCTCTCCGCCGATCATCGGCGACGGTCGCCTGTACGTAACCAATCGCCGTCGTGTGCTGGCACTGGGGGAGCAGTCATGACTCAGAACCCAGATATGGAGGCTGGAGACGACAGAGCACCGAACGACTTCTCGAAGCACCCATCCGACGACCAGAGGTCTCGTGGGGGCGATTCGGCGTCAGGGGGTGCAGAGATCGTCCGGACGCTCCGATCGATGCCGACGCTCTGGCTCCCGTTTCTCGTGGCTGGCTGTGTGCTGACGGTGATCGGTCGATTCCGGATACGTGACCCGCTACCGGTTGAGCCCCCCGTGTCGGGGTCGACTCTCCAGATCGTATATACGGTGTATCCGACAGGGACGACGGCGACCAGTCGCTCACTCGACGCGCTGATCAATCTCCCACTGGACGTGCTTCTGTATGCCGTCGGACTCGAACTCCTCGCGATCGGAGCCATTGCTACCGCCGGGGGGTTCACGATGGTACGGGCAAGCGACCGAATGGTCTCACGGCGGCGGTTTCTCGTTTATACGGGAGGGATCTCGGTGGTGTACCTCATCACCCACTTGGGAACGGCGATCGATCTCGATGTTTCTGTAAACTCACTCCTCGTCGCGCTCGGTGCGTTCGCAGTGTTGGCGTTTGTCGCCGTTCGATTGTTCTTGCTCCCGGTCGCTGTCCTGTTCGCTGAACCACTACGGAGTGCCCCAGTGGAGAGTTGGCGGCGCTCTCGTGGCCACGGTGTCCCGTTGTTTGCGCTGATCGTAGGGATAGGGTTGACGTCGGGATGGCTGGTAGCGATCCCGTACGTTGGCGTCGTACTCAGTGTGATGACTGTCGGAACGGTCCACGCGGTAGCACTCACAACGTTGTACGAGTTGTACAGTTGAGAGTTTCACTAGAGACGCGGAAAACGGACACAGAACTCACACTCCGACTCCACGAGACTCGTGACGGATCGCTCACCCGAGACGATAGTTGCGAACACGATCTCGTGCGATGTACATTGAGATGAGACCGACGAGACACGCGAGTACGGCCGAAACAAGGGTCCCACTAAGACCGATCACGAATTGATTAATACCGACGACCGAGGCGAGCGCGTGACCAGTAATACCAGAGTGAGCGAGACCGGTCGGGAGCGCAACGACGAGCACCATAATCGAATAGGTGACGAACGCGAGAGCGCTCGGGACGATCGCTTTCGTGCTTCGAGAGACGCTAACCGCCTCAAAGCGTGGGAACCCGATCCCGACGCCGGTCGCGATCGCGCCCGACCCGATTGACAACACAAGAGCTGCCGCCCCGAGACTCATGACGACCGGCACCGAGTGCGGACTGAGGAGGCCTGTAATAACGGTTGCCGCGACGGTCACGGGCGCTATGAGAAGCGCTCCAGAGACGACGTGGCCGATAACCAGCGAGCGCTCGGGGGCATCCGAGAGCAGTGTGACAGGGAGCGCTGCGCCCTCCTGACCCACCACGTTGAGCGCGAACAACGACCCGGCAACCCACGTTCCACTGAGTAAAATCCACAACGGAAGCCCCGTTCCGATCTCCCCTGTCTGGACGGCCGTGACAATCGGACCGGCGAGGACGATCAGGGGATACAGCGCGAACGATAGCGAGATCGGTGACCGACGAGCGCGTTTCCAATCGACTGCGACAACCCCGAAGACTGGCTGTGAGAGAATTCGTGAGAGCCCGCCCAACCGGGATGATCTATCAACCGATCGCTCGACTTCGTGGGTGATGTGAACGCCGTCGGCGTACCAGAGCCACGCTGCGAGTCGGTACAGCGACGCAACCGCGATGACGACGAACACTCCTGTGAATCCCATTGCGCCAATCGCTCGGAGCGGTGACGCACCGATCCCGAGCCCCAATGCGGCGAGATCGCCGAACCAGTCGATCGGTGTCGGCGCAAGCACCCGATAGATCGGTTCGAGAACTGATGCGAATGCGTTCGTGAAGATCAGTGCGAAATACCCGATACCAAGCAGAGCGAGAAACAGCGTTCGGAGGCGACTGAGCAGCCGCGATCGAACGCCGGCGTTCCGCACAGCCAGCGCAAGGATGAAGCCAGCCGGGATCCCGGTCACGAGGAGGAGACACAGTGTGAGCAACAGGGCAGGAATCGTGAGTAGTGAGCCGGCACCGACGGCGAACGCAACTGTGGCGGCGCTTCCAACTGTGACGAAGAACGCAGACCAAAGCATGAACTCAGCGAGGACGAGGCCACCGATCACGTCCCGGTGTGAGACTGTCGTCAACAAGCCGTCGAGATTGTCTGGCCGAAGTGCCACAGCGTACGCGCGATATCCACCGAACCCGACCACGAAGATCCATCCGTAGACGAACGCCATCCGGGCCCATTCGATGAGTGGTTCGGTCTCACTTCCGGCGACGAACCCACCGGCGAGATATGCCCCGAACACGCCGCCAAGCGAGAAAGGGAGTAACATGACGGCTGCGAACGCCATCGCCAGCAGCTGCGTCGTATTCCCCTTCATCGTCCGCCAGCGCCGCCGGAGTTCGGTCCGGGCAATGAGCCGCGGCCGTTTTGCACGCCTCATCGCTCCTCAATCCGTCCGTCGTCCTCAACTCGTCCGTCTTGTCGGTCGGTGACGTCTCCAGTGTTCCTGGGAGCCGATTCGGAAGCTGTCGGTCCGTGTTCGGCGGTGACCGAGAGGAACACGTCCTCAAGGGTTGTTCCCTCCTCAGCTTCCATCCGTGCCGTCAGTTCCGTGGGTGAGCCTTCGGTAACGAGGTCACCCTCATAGAGGACGCCGACGACGTCTGCGAGTTCCTCGACGACCGAGAGAATATGCGTCGAGAGGAACACCGTGTGGCCATCGTCGGTCAGATCTGCGATGACGTCGAGGACGGTCCGAGCCG
Source organism: Halorubrum sp. Eb13 (assembly GCF_002252895.1). Taxonomy (NCBI): domain Archaea; kingdom Methanobacteriati; phylum Methanobacteriota; class Halobacteria; order Halobacteriales; family Haloferacaceae; genus Halorubrum; species Halorubrum sp. Eb13. Next base: position 13,828 of record NZ_NHPE01000129.1, read on the forward strand.
CCCGCGGGTCAAGTCCGCTGGTCGGCTCGTCGAGGAATACGACATCAGGCTCGTGTAACAGCGCCTGAATCAGGCCGATCTTCTGGCGCATGCCCTTCGAGTAATCGTCGATCCGCTTGTCGGCGTCGTCCGTGAGATCGAATCGATCTAACCACTCTGTAATCTGGGTCTCCATCTCGGCGGCGGGGAGGTCTCGAAGCCGACCGAAGTATTCGAGCTGTTCACGGCCGGTGAGTTCGTCGAAGACCGGCGGTTCCTCGGGAAGATACCCTATCGATGCCCTGATCGCGTCACGATCAGAAACGGGGTTCCCGTCGATCCACGCCTCGCCGTCGGTGGGCCGCGTCAGCGATGTCAACATCCGCATCGTCGTCGTTTTTCCGGCCCCGTTCGGTCCAAGGAAGCCGTACACTGTTCCGTGTTCGACGGTGAGACCGAGCCCGTCGACGGCGATCTCTGTTCCGAACTGTTTCCTCAGTTCACGCGTCTCGATGGCGTCTCTGTCTCGTGTCATTGTGACGGATGGATAGTCAGGTTCGTACCGCAGTCGGTCATAGGGCGATACCTCCGACTCCGACAGCGACGAACGTCAGCGCGACCACCGTCGGGAACACCGCCTTCCAGAGCCGTGCGAACGCGAACCGTCTCGGGGAGCGATCGGTGATGACGAGATTGCCTGCGAGGACGACTTCATTCTGCTGGCGTTCCGTGTGTCCCGCGATAAGATACTCCTCGCCGGAATCGATCCGACGTTCAACGTAGCGCCGCGTGCCGAGTCCCGGAATAATCCGTGCCCATCTCGCAACGGGGTCGAGTTCGTCTCGCACGTCGACGAACCGTTGGATGCGCTCGGGCGGCGTTTCACTGGCACCGACGGTGATGACAGTCGATTCCGTATCGAGCGCGAACCGTTTGGCGGATGGGACGACATCCAGCGTGCCAATCGGACCGTCGAGGGTGAACGGACGCGTCGACACACCGTCGTCGAGATGGGCTTGAAACCACGGAATCCCGATCCCGAACGGTTGACGTTCGGTAACCTCAAACTCGAAACCGAGACACTGAGAGCCCGTGAACGGAGCTGTAAGGATCTCGCTCGATTCGTTCGCAACGTCGCGGCACACCACGAAGGAGCCGGTGTTGGTCACCTCACTTGGGTCTTGAATGTTAGCACGGAGGATACCCGGAATGACCGTAAGCGGTCGGATCCCGTACCAGCCGATCGCAAGACCGAGCGCGACGAAGCCGCTCCCGATGACCGTGTACAACATCAATGGGAGAGATATGGGTTGTCGAACCCATTAGAGCAGCAGTCGGCCGTCGACTTTGACCGCGAAGGATTCCCGTCTGCCTCAACGAGAGAGATAGCCGGAGCAAGTATCTCTAAGAACAGCTGTGGGATCTGGAGGACGGTGGCGACCGTCATCGGGACGGACAGTAGCAGTTGCTCACGGAGGAGCCGTGGGGCTTCTCGGAGGGGTTTGTGGAGGGCCATATCCCATGTATCCACGATAATCACATATAAAACGGGGGTACGATCCGAGCGAAACTGGTTGCGTCCAATATAAAAGCATAACCACGCATTCTTCGGGTAGCTCCGTCAGTTGGATTCGAGCGACTCGGCCCACTTGACGAAGTTGGCGAAGACGACCATCACCACGATGAAGAACACGACGAACACCCCGCCGTGTATGAAGTTGAACTGTCCTGAGAAGGCCAGAGAAACGAAGAGAAACGAAGCTACTGCGGCGATAGTTCCTGACAGGTACATGCGCAATTGAGTCTCCATACGTCTGAGACGACTCACTGGTGAATAAATGTATGTGAGAAAACAGGATGCAACTATGTTGAGATGGCTCTGTTGAAATCCTATTTTCCAGAGATATTATCACCTGAAACGTCTGGTCGCTGAAGAGTGCTTATTGATCAGTGATGGTTCTGCCAGTTCAAAGAGGCTATACGACTGACTCAGTCAAATTCGGGTGCAAAATCCTCGTCGAGCTCATCCGCAAGTTCGCCACCGCGAAGCCAAGTGATTTGCCAATTGTCGAATCCATATTGTGGGAGTAACGATTCGGCCGCTTCACCAAGTGGGATGTCGTTCGTTACGAGTATCACCTCATCCACAGTATCATTACGAAGCAGTTCAAGCGCAAATCCGATCATTTCCGTATCCGCTTTTTCTACGAGATCCTCTGATCGGTTACTGGCATTCGTGATGAAACTCCGTGCCTGATCCATCACTGTTGAGATATCCGAATCTGAATAGGACGGGCTTTCAGTTACTTTCATCCATCCCTCTTGGAGTGCTTTGTCAACAGCAGAATTACCCGTTGTGTACTCATCCAGAGATGGATCCCCAGTCACCTCTGCAGACACCTGTGGGGAAATACGAAAGACCGTTTCGCGCTGGCGAGCTTCTCGAGCAAGCGCCTGAAAGCGAGTACTCTCACGCCGACCACAGCTGATGAGGACGGACGAGTCGATGAAAACGACAGCTTCGTCGTACTTCATTCCGAGTTAGTCCTCAAAGACAGGTCGGAGGGCATCCAAAATAACGCCTGCTTCAAGCGATGAGAGCTCTTGTTCTCGAGCCATAATCTGATGCGTAACCGATCCATCGACGTATTCGCGAGCGTATTCCAACGCGACGGCGAGCCCATCCAATCCGTGACGATCTATGTACGTATCGATATCTTCGTCTTGCGTGCGACGGGCAATCGCCTCAACTAGCTCAGGTGTGATCTGCCGTTTGGTGTCGCCATCGATCAACTGGAGATCAATGTCATGAGCCGTGTATTCTGCTGGGCGGCCGTCGTTTGACTGGTCAATGAAGCCCGCGATTTCGAGATCGTCGATATACTCGTAGACCGTCCGCTGCGGAAGATCGTGCGTCTCGACGATGTCTTGAATTGTTGTTGATGGATGGTGGTGGATATACGTATATATCCATGCTTTGCGGGCGTTTCCGAGGAGCTCGAATGCTTCACCGCCCGTGTCGAGAGGAGTGTCCCGGTTTGCTTCTTTGGTTGCCATTGCTAGTAGCGAATTGTATGCAATTCGCAAAAAAGCTTGTTACTGGGCACTATATCAGATCTTCCTGTATTGACCGTAATCGGAGCAGAATAGCTGGTCACTGAAGATGCAAATTCATCAAATTACGGCAATCAGTCTTGATTACGGTAATGGGCAGCGAAGAGTTCTGTAAAGATACCGATAGCTGGAACGAGTTGAGCTACCGCTCCGGTAAGTTCGTCCATTGAGATGAGCAAATACGAGGCATAGGTGAATCCACCGAGTATCAACAGACAGCCTGCAGCCAAGGATAGAGGGTCTTCTACTCCATAGAAATAGAGCCGAGATGTTCCCCAAAGGATGAAAGATACCGGGATAGCCCACCTGATCACGGGTAGAATCTGCGGATACATCGTCAGCGCTCCAGCTACGAGGCCCCCACCAACGAGAAGGGTCAAGAGTCGCCCAATCAGGTTGTTCCAGACCTTATCGGCCGATTGACCAACGCTCATTACACTATTGTCACTACAGCATACAATAAGTATTCCATCGTGTCAACGACCCCTGACCCTTCCGGGTAGGTGGTGAAAGATAAAATCCAACGAGACCATTTGTCCAATACTTATTTACTGGTAGAAATGACTCCATCTCGTGGTTCGATTAGGTCCCCCCTCCCAATCGGCGAGTTGTCTTGATTCTCCGTCGATCGGAGTTGGTGAACTCATAACTCGGTACGTACAAGTTTCAAAATTGTTTCCTCACGGGTCAGACTAATGCCAACACGCCCTCCATCCGACGATTCAGACGATCAGCCATCTGATGACGATCTCACCGACTGGCCACCAACCGACTCGGGTCAACCCGATTCAAACCAACCGTGGATATTGCTTGGAATTGTTGGAATCGTTGCTGTTGCCATAGGCTGGTTCTTCAGGCCGTGGCTCCACGGACTCGTCTACACAGTGTACACGACGCCGCTACTGTTGCTTGGCCTTCTGGCCGGCAGTATCGCTGCGTGGGTCACCGCACGATTGGGTGACCGAGTAGAGACCGTCGTCAACGCGCTCTCCAGCAGCGACCACACGATTACGCCACTCCGTGTCGGGATGGTCGTACTCGTGATCGCTGCGTTTGCACTGCTGCCCGTCGCCAACGCGGTCGCTGGCGTCACATTAAGCGATCAAACAATGAGCCACACGGCCACAGTCGAGCGACTTGACGATGTTGATGCCGACAACCCACGCATCGTCACACGAGCGGTCGCCGATCGATACGCGTCGAACACGCTCAACCGGCCGCAGTACCGCGTCGGTGATACGGACATCAGCGTGGTGAACGGGACCCCCTACTGGGCGGCACCGCTCGCTCCGGACGGCCTCTTCAACACTATCACTAAACGACAGGCCGGGACCGTCCTCGTTGATATGACGACCCAGCAGGCGAACGTACGGTCCGTTGATGGCGAGCTCGAAACCGGCGTCGGAACGATCTTCCACCGGAACTACCGGTGGGAACTCCTCAAATCGCAGGCGTATCTCGTTGACTACGGCGACCCCAAGATGGTCATTCACAACGATACCCAGTATATCGCCGTCCCGTACTCGGAGCCGCAGTTCCATCTGACGCCGCTTCCGCACACCACGCCTCAGTGGGGAGGCGTCGCCGTCATCGATCCAAGCGGGTCGATCGAAACGCTCTCGCCTTCTGAGGCTGCTTCCAGTCCGATTCTTGACAATCAGCAGCTTTACCCCGAGAAACTCGCACTCCAGTCGGTCGCAGCGACGAAGTACCGCAACGGGATCCTCAACACCTACACCAGCCACGAAGACGAAATCGAGATTGCACCGCTGCCCGGCGACGGAAACGATCAGCCGTTCTTTATACTTACTGAGTCGGGCCCGCAGTACGTTGTCGCTGTCGAACCCTACGGTGACGCACAAGGGCTCCAAGAGTTGTGGACGATCGACGGCCAAAGCGGCGCCTTTGAGCGCTACGTACCAGCCGACTCGCTATTCGGCCCGCAGCGAGCAGCGGATCTTGTCAGGCAATCAGCGCCGCAGACGGACTGGGACCGCTTTGCCCCAGCCGAACCGATCCTCACCGTTATCGACAACCGAGAGTACTGGCAAGTACGCGTTGTCCCCGAAGATAACAGCGGGATCGCGTACGTCGCGTTTGTCGACGCTCGGTCCGGCGACGTTGACGCGTTCGAAGAAACCGACACAATCACCCAGTTCCTCGGCGGTGAGACTCCCGTTGAGACGCCCGGTGAAACGGATCCGAATGGAGAGATCGAAGAGGCGCCCGCAGTCATCGTCCAGCGGGTCGACGAGAACGGAACCGTGATCGAGACCATGAACGTGTACGACGACGAATCAGTTGAGATCCGGACGCCAACAAACAGGTCCACCACTGACACAGAAAATACGACCACCAGAACGCTAGGAAGCGGCCCTGTTTAGCCGCTGAACGACGTGGAGTGGAATCATACTACCCTCACAATCAGTAGGAACTAAGCTGGCTGCATCAACTGAGCAGTGGAGAGGCTACTGGATGTCTTGCCGGTAGAAGCCAACATTCAAGTCTAGAAGTTCGCTTGGATCTCCCGCGATATTTTCACAGATGGCTTTGTTGAAGTCCCATCTACCCGACATATCGAGTCACACAGTATCAGTACAGGAAAATAGTTAACGCTAATTCCAAGGGTGTATTACCCCAAGCTCGAACAGATTATCAAGTCCGCTAGCCGTTTAAAGGGTTTCAGTCTTCACCAGCTTTGCATCCCTGCTTCATAGAGGAGGACCACTGTTGTGTTTGCCAGTGAGAGGCTAGTATATGCGAGTGCTGGGGCAAGAAGCGAGTTGGTTCGTTCATAGGTGTAGGCGGCAATACCAAGCACCGCGAGATGCGTGGCCACGAACAGGCCGCCGGCGATAGATCCGATCTCAGCGATCCCCGAGAGGCTAATGACTGCAGCGACTAGTAGGACCGGAGCGTACGCTACGTAGTGAAGTCGTTCACTGCTAACGTACTCAACAGCGAAGACCCCGGCGCCTACCGAGATGGCGAACAGGACGGCACCAACGAGTTTCCCCAGGTCGGGGACTGTTGCCAACCCACCAGTATTGCCCATCATCACGAATCCGGTTATGAGCGTCGTCAGGACGATAGCGGTGTTTCCTCCGGCAACCTGTTTGAAGCTTCCCTGAACGAGTACCTGACTGACTATCACAAGCGTGGGAACCCCAACACCAATTCCCAGCCCAGCGAGAAGCAGCACTGGTATCACCGATACGTCGGCAGCGTAGGAGGTCATGGTGAGCGAGTTATACGGAACTCCGGTGAGTGAGCCAACAAGTTTGGTCAGTCCGACGAGCACAGCAGGTGCCAATCCCGCGAGCCCAATTAGGGACACGTCAGTTCGTTCCGGCAACTTAAGCCCGCTATCGACATCCCGGTAGGCGACGTACCCAGCAGTAAACAGTACAAGTCCGGCGATGAACAACCCTCCCGAAAGCATGCCGTCCATCAGACCCTCTTCGAACCAGGGAGGCGAACCGAACACTGCCAACAAGGCATCAGAAAGGATGCGCTGCCACACGTAGAGGCCAACCAAAATGACGGTTACGATAATACATTCCACTGCGATCGCCGGATCTAGTCGGGCAGTAGGACGTTTTCCGTTTCGGATAGCCATAATATCCACATTCGACCCAATTGCTTAGTTTTTGCGAGGTGGTTATCATTTGAGATACTGGAATTGAGCCTTCGCTTACTACGCAGGCTTTAGCGAACAGTTGTTTCAGATGAGAATATAATTCCAACAGAGCCTCACAGAGATTAAACTATCCCCTGATGAGTAGTGACACTGGTACAGCCAACCTGATGAACAAATTATGGCTTAGTCTCCGTTCCCTCAGCATCCGCGCTATTACAGACCTCTGCCGCGTGTCCCTCGATGGAAGTTAGTTCACCGTCGAGACAGAACGAAAACATGTAGGAAGCACTTCCGCCGGAAGCGTGAACGATTGCAATCTTAGCGGTTCTTTCCTCACCGTCGCAGTCTTCTATATCTGCACCGTTGGGGAACGCAAATGGAGCGTACGTCGTCTCGAACGGTGCCGTCTCACCCGGGGACACGACGAGGTCAGTTCTAGACGAGGACAGAGGACGATTCTGCCCAATACCAACAACGCCTGGACCGAAGTTTAATGACGACCGATCGAACGACTCGCTCTGCGGATCAACCGTCGGATTTGGGACATCACCGTAAATCCCGGCGAATCGGACGAGGAGCGGGGCTTCACCCTGATTTTCGATCTCAAATCGAGCACGGCCATCACGGAGTACCTCGACATCTTCCGTGTGTGCGTGGACGATTTCCGGTATCCACTGGCGGGCCCAACCGTCCGATGTTTTGGCCTTTACGTGAAGCGAGTCAGCGATGTACGTCTCTAGCCGGTCCGGGAATGCCACCGGAAACCGAATAGTTCCCGGTGGCTGCTTGATTGTCTCGTATTCTTCGTCTGTAGACGAATTATACAGAACGGCGTTCTGCACGCCGGCGGCATCCCGGAATTTGACGACGAGGTCTGTGCCGTCGAATCGATAATTCTCAAACACGTGGGGCGCCTCCGGTTGGTCGGCAGTGGATGAGAGCGATCCAACACAGCCAGTTGTCAGTAGAGTACCTCCGGCTATGAGAGATTGGAGGAGGGAACGACGGTTCATAGATGTAGCTGCTCACTTTCATAATAAGTAGCTTTGGTGCATTGACCTGCCAGATCTGGATATTATCGTGGAAAGTGTACCTAATAGAGTTGATCACCGGGACGAGTGCCTCTTCAGCGTCTAAACAATGCCCAATGAACAAATTACCGACTCCGAGACTTCCCCTTCTAGTAACTCAGAGGTAGTCCTGTAGGTGGAAAACTATGATTGGAGCCTTAGATACAGACAGTGTAGTTAGTGAGTGATTGTTTCCGCCTGTTAATACAGTGTTTTCTAGAGATTGAATGTGCCCGCATTCTCGGTTGCGCTGATCGTCCACCAGAAGTCACTGGCACTTCCCACCTTCCCGGTTAACATGCGCCCGATTGGTTCGTCGTCCGGAATGGGCGAGTAGACGACGTGGCCGGCTTCATCGTCCGGTGGCCGCTCGTCCACCGTGAACTCAATGGCGTACCACACGGGTTCACTGAAGACGGAGCCATACGTCTCGATGCCACCGGGTTCGAGTGTCGTCGAAGCTGAAAGGTTCCGCTGTGCGGATGAGGCTGACGTCTCGCCTATAACTGAATACGGTTCCTCGCCCAGCGCAGTGCCAACATCCGTGACATGCATCGTGATGGAGTGCGGAACGGTCTCGTCGTTGTTGATGACTCTGAGGCTGCCAGTCGGTGGCTCGTCGGACTGGCGGGACGAGCATCCCGCGATGCTGCCAAGAGACGCTGCACCGACTGCAGCAAGAACCGCACGTCGATTCGTGGAGGCATACCTAAGCATGGAAGGAGGGCACCCAAAAAGACCCACATTCCAAGCACAAAGAACAAAGAAGCGTCTCTGTTGAATTCCTATTCTTAAGACAATTTCAGCCAGAAACAGCGCGTTTGAGAGTCTTTTTGACACTAAATTTGTCAAAGGACAGGCAGAAGAACAGAGCCGGTTTTTGCGTGCTACTGGAAATGTCGGGGGATTACTGGTTCGCCCACTCCGGTGATTTGATGGTCGTATTTCCGACTTGAGTGAACCGTACGGTCTGAGTAATGACGCGCGGCCCAGATCGGTATTTAACCGTTTGTCGGGTCTCAATACGCTGGACGTACCCTTTTGGGTTGACGAACAGCGTCATTGACGCGTTTGAGGTAACGTGTGTTTTATTCAGGTCAGTTTGAACTCGATACAGTCGAGTACCGTTCCGCGTTACCTCTTCGACGGTCGTGTTCTGTCGTTCGCTGAATCGCAAAAGCAACTGCCGGTGAAAAGCGCTGTTAAGTCGCACTGACGTATTAAGCAGATCCGCGTTTCGGGTCCGACTCTCGTTACCTGACTGGATGCGAACGGTCGTTGTGTTTCCCTGCCGCCACGCCGACATTCTCTCAGATGCCCGTTCATACCGCTCCGGCGCATTGCCGGTGATCGTCGACTGACTGGTTGTCCACACCCGAACCGGCGGCTTCGCATCGACGCGCCACGTTCGCTCGTCCCTGACTCGGAACGTTCGGTTCTGATCCTGCGTTGTTGTGGTAGCGTGGGCAGTAAACGAGTTTGTCCGAAGCGTCTCCGTGTGTGCTTGGATCAGTACAGACGTGTCGGCCACATCATCAGCGGTAAGTTCAGCTGAGTTTGAGTCCAAGTCTGAGTCGGTATTGAGGGTACCTGCGCATCCTGCAGTGAGAAGCAGCACTGACACAGCTAGCGTGAGGGTGAGGCGATGATTGATCACTGCGGGATCACCCTGGGAAATCCATAGAAATAATAATAGATTTCAGCGACACCTGATACCGCGAGGAGCACGCCCGCAATCCGGTAAATCCGATCTGTGTATGCACTCAGTGTAGTAGTGAACGATGCACCGCCGAGCGCCGTCAGGCCCGTGGCCACGGCCAATATCGCAGTCATCCCGAACGCGTAGGATACCGCAACACCGATCCCGAGAACTGGCCCGACTGAAATTCCCTTCAACACAACCGCGATGAACAACGGGGCCGTACATCCAGCTGCAGCCGCCGCGTACAGCACGCCGAACAAAAAGAACCCGGTAAGCGATCGTTCCCGCTCAGGCAGTCGGACAACCGACCAAGCGGGCTTCCATCCGACAACCATCGCCCCACCGGTAATCAAGAACACGGCACCAACGACCACTTCGAGGATGGCGATGTCTGCAAGCGCCTGCGCGCCGAAAAACGCGGTCGTCCCTGCCAATCCGACATATACGAGTGTCATTCCGGCGCCGGCAAGCAAACTCAGTAGCGCTGCGCGAGTAACTGGTCGGCGGAAGCGTGAGAAGAACCCACCCGACTCAGGAGCCGCGCTTGAGTGGGTGAAGCCGAGCGTCGAACGGTCACCGTCGGGTTCCGATACCGTATCACTCACAAAATACGAAAGGTAACCAGGAAGTAGCGGGAACGCACACGGGGCGAAGAATGTAGCGACGCCAGCCGAAAACGACAGCCCGAACAACGCTGAAAGCGTTAAACTGGTCATTGTTATGATTCCGTGAGAAGCGGATCGATTATCGAAGTAAACTCCTTGAACGTGCGTGCTCGCACCGTTGATCTATCTCCTGTCGCAGGGGTCCCATCCACATCGAACACTAGGTTTGTCGGGTAGCTGTTCGCGTTCCACCGGTTGGTCGCAATCAGGGCTGGATCAGTGACGACTGGCCACTTCCCGTCGTACTCTCGCCAAAACTCTTGGATGAGTTTCTTGTCCACTTCCGGCGTGATCGAGACCATATGCAGCGTCTCAGTATCGTACTCCGCACGCAACCGCCGAAATTCCGGCATCTCTTCCTGACACGGTCGACACCATGTTGTGAAAAAATTTAATAGGACAATTTTCCCGTCTGGTTTGAGAACCACGTCCCCGTCAGGGAAACTATCTCGCGTCACGACCGACGGCAATGCAAGTGGTTCGGACTCACCAGATGTCCCGGCCGCAGATTCTGTCTCGTCGCTAGGTGTGTCTGAGTCGATCGACTGTAAGCTAGCACACCCAGCGAGACTACTCCCAATTGCGGTACTCACCATCCCAAGAAACGATCGACGCGGATTGGAGGGCATATCCATCGGTACGATAGTGAAAGAACCGTAATAATTCGGCTGAAGGCTACAAGAGCGATTTGATCCACAGAAACGTATCCATAGACGTTTATGTGAACTACCCCACCCTACTCGCTCACCGCTGATGCGGTTCGCTCCTTGAGGGTGCTGTCAAAACTCAAAAAGTTCTGACTGCTAACCAGAAGTCGTAGACTTCTGGTGATGGGGCTTCCTGTTTCAACGATGCGCTTTGCAGATACAGGTGTATCCACGGGAACGCAGTCTCCACAGACGCTGATTTGGAGTGACCCACTCCTACATCGTCAAGACCGCGAGAAAGAATATTCCACGCTGCGTTCGCAAATTAGGGAAGGCTCCCATCCTCTGAGTAGCAGTTATATCGTAATCGAGCAGTAGTAATTTGTTCACTTGCAGGATTCACGAGCGAAGCCACCACCTCATCATGAACTGGTGGTTCATTGAGCGATACCGCATACAGTTCACCCCTTTCCGAACTTAGCACCGGATGATTATCAGGATCAAGGCTACTCATCCCACGATTTGTCTCAAGGGGAATACGGGTCATAAGGCCACCATCTACATTTCGTACATTGATCGCATCAAATCGTTTATTCGAGACATCGGCCTCTGAGACCATGATTCCCAGCGCTACTTCCTCTTCCCCGGTTATCGGAGCCACTGACCGGAGATGTTGATTCCCACTTCCTTCACCTCTGCTCGAACAACGTGCGATTGTTTCATCAGTACCGAGGCAGCCTGCTGAAAGACTTAACCCACCAGCTATCCCGGTAAGAAGATCCCGTCTGGACAGCATACCCTACCAGTTTCCAAAGAAGACAATATAACTACTGGCTCTGTTAAAAACGATATATGAACATTCTGTGGCACGTTGGATACATCATTGTTGTAATCCTTGGGCTTGCCTACATTGTACTTCCGAAGCGAATTCACACGGTTGGATTTGAGTTCCTTCGGCATTCATCGCCCAGCCAATCTGAAGAGTCCAACACCCTGTCTGGCTTTATCGCGGATTAGGTGTACTATTTTTATTCATCGGCATAACAGGGGCCCTCTAAGTGGTGAATTTCCTGTTTGACTGATCTGTTGAATCCGCAGAAGGCGGCGGGATAGCGTCGCTCTGAAGATGGGAGCGAAGCGGAAGAGCCGAATGTGTCTAAACGGCTCTGTTGAAATCCTTAGGAACTGATAGGACCGGCGTGCGAGATACAGAGGGTGTGTGTAGCAAGTTCACCCCTTGTCTTTTCGGTCACTCCCAATGAGTCCTCCGTGCGAATGAACTCCTTACAAGAGCGGTGAACTCAACCCAACCGGCTCAATCACACTAAGAGGAGCTCGGGCCTGACGAAGCCGATCACGAGAATACCCGCCAGTACAGCGATCGCTGTGAGTCGCAGGGCACCAGAAGCCCGTCGTCGAGATTTTGGCAAGGACTCGGCAATGCCGGAGAGGGCCATCCCAGCACCAATAAATAGTGTGGCATAGTAGAGCGTCGCCCCTTTTAGAATGACGTAGTACGCTTGCTGCCCGGCTATCAGAAGTGCGCCACAGAGAAAAACCAGTCCAACCCCTCTAGAGGGCTCGCCGAACACGGTCTCATCGATAATGGAGGGCATCAAGCGTGTTGTCTCCGGCGACGTTCAAATATTGCTGGGTTTGCGTACCCGCCGCTGAGACGAGTATAGTGTGATCGTGAAACGGTGCTGATGGCGCTGACCGACTCGTGCTCTATATTCAGCACAGCTGCAAAAACATATCACCTGCTGAGGATTTCAACAGAGCCGTCTAAACTCCTCTTCCGCTTCGTTAAGCAAGCCGCGTCGCTGGCTCAAAAGCGCTGCGCCGCCAGTCCAACGGCGGTGAGTGATCCGACTGGCAACGGATTTCCCGGCTGGAAGCATGTCACGCTCCACTTTTTGCGGGTTCATATGGATGCGACGTACCGCGAGATCGTCGATTGGGCGAGTGAAATGGATCGTGTTCGTGGTCTGTTACAGCTCGCTCGAAC
>NZ_NHPE01000054.1:0-6688 GCF_002252895.1 Halorubrum sp. Eb13
CGGGCGCGACGGGGCCGGCGGGCGCGACGGGGCCGGCGCCGACGCCGCGGGCTCCGAGAGCGTCGCGGACGGCGTCCGGTTCGCGGCCGCGGTCGCCGCGATCAACTGCACGGAGCGGTTCGCGCAGGGCGGGCTCCCGACCCGCGAAGCGGTCGCGCGGTTCCTCGCCGAACGGGACTGACCCGGACCGAGGGCGACCTCAGCGCGCCTCGTCGGCCCGCGAGACGAGCTCGGCGACCCGGTCCGCGTCGACGGGCGCGGTGGTCTCGCCGCCCTCCTTGAGCGCCGTGCCGACGATGACGCCGTCGGCGACCGACAGCGTCCCGGCGACCGTCTCCGCGCTCACCCCGCTCCCGACGAGGACCGGCGTGTCGAGCCCGTGCGCGTCGCGCTCGGCGACGACCGCCTCCAGCGCCTCCGGGTCCGCCGCCTCGCCGGTTCCCCGTCCGGAGGCGATCACGGCGTCGGCGAGCCCGCGCTCGGCGGTGTCGGCGAACGACTCCGCGGTGTACCCCTCGGCCGACAGCGGGGCGGAGTGTTTCACGTCGGTGTCGGCGAACACCCCGACGTCGACGCCGAGCGCGTCCCGGAGCCGGAGCGTCTCGTGGGCCCGCCCCTGCACGACCCCCTGGTCCGTGACCCGCGCGCCGGTGTGGACGTTCACCCGAACGTAGTCGGCGCCGACCGCGGCCGCGACGGAGAGCGCGGCCTCGGCGTCGTTCCGGAGGACGTTGATCCCGAGCGGGAGGTCCGTCTCGTCGGCGACAGCGGTCGCGGCGCGGGTGACGGCCGCGACGACGTGTTTCGGGGCGTCGTCCGGGTAGAAGGGGGCGTCGCCGAAGTTCTCGATCATGATCCCGTCGACGCCGCCGCCGTCGAGGGCGCGGGCGTCGGCCGCGGCGCGGTCGAGCGCGTCCCGCATCGCGCGGACGCCGTCCGCCGGCGCCTTCGGCGCGCCCGGGAGTGGCGGGAGGTGTACCATGCCGATCACCGGCGCGTCCGTTCCGAAGGTGGCCTCGAACTCCATGTCACGCCCAGCGACGCCCGCTCCCCTCATAAGCCTCCCCACACGGTTTAGTCGGTCCGGGTCGAACTCGGGACGAACGGTCATGAGCCTTGACGTCGACGCCGACCCCGTGACCCGGAGCGGCGAGCTGACGCTCGTCCTCTCGCTCGGCGCTGCGCGGCGGCTCGCTGACCCCGAGGCGGCGTTCGCCGAGGCCCGCCGGTGGAGCCGGTACGTCGGGATCGTCGCGAACGACGCCGAAGCTGTCGAGGGGTTCGTCCGCGAGCACGGCGTCGAGAACGACTACGCGCTCCGCAACTGGGACAAGTGGGGGACGCTCGGCGACGTCTACGACGAGGCCGACACGCCGCGGCACGTCTTCGTCGGGACCTCTCCGTCCGACCGCCGCGTCGCGACCCACGTCGGCTTCGAGTACCGCCCGATCGGCGAGGCGGCCGAGAAGGCCGACTGGGAGCTCTCCGACCCTCGCTCCGCCGACGACTCGGGGTTCATCGACCGAATCCGCCGCGCGGTGAGCGACCGGCTTTGATGAGCGACCGGCTTTGATAAGCGGTCGCTCCGTCGCCGACGGAACTGGATTCTAAACAACTGATCGAGGATTAAAACCAAGGTTTCCGGTCAGTCGTCGTCGCCGCCGACGATCCCCTCCGCGACGGCCATGTCGTCGACGGTCGGGTCGTCCTCGGAGCGCCGGAGCGCGAAGCGCTTCCGAGCCACGTCGGCGGCGTAGACGGCGGTACCGGCGATAAGCAGCGTGTCGCCGGGGAGCCGCGCCCAGAACAGCGACTGGACGAGCGGCCGCTCGTAGAACGCGAGGCTCCGGGCCGCCGCGTAGCTCTCGGTGAACGCGACGTCGAGCTGGAGGAACCCGACCGGGAGCACGGAGACGAACACCATCAGCGCGAGCCCGACGTTCCAGAGCCAGAACGACGCGCGGAGCCACGAGCCGTCCCAGCGCTCGGGGTCGATCGACAGCTGGAGCACGTACGCGACCATTCCGAGCGCGAGGAACCCGAACGCGCCGAACATCGCGGCGTGGGCGTGGCCGACGGTGAGGTAGGTGCCGTGCTCGTAGTAGTTGACCAGCGGGAGGTTGATGAAGAAGCCGAGCACGCCTGCGCCGACGAAGTTCCACACCTCGCTGGCGACGATGAACATGAACGGGAGCGTGTAGGTGAACCCGCCCGAGGCGGTCATCGCCCGGTACTGACCGATCGCCTCGTAGAGGATGAAGATCAGCGGGAGCAGCTCCAGCGTCGAGAAGACGCTCCCGATCGGCGCCCAGTAGTCGGGCATGCCGACCCACCAGTAGTGGTGGGAGACCCCGATGACGCCGGTGCCCATTACCAGCAGCGCCTGCAGCATGACCGACTTCTCGGCGCTGCGTCGGGTGAGGAGGTTCATCGAGACGAGCGTGAGCCCGATGATGGTGACGATGAAGAACTCGAAGGCGCCCTCGACCCACATGTGGCGGCGGCCCGAATGGTGCCGAACATGTTCGTAACGGGGCTTACGCCCCGAGACGCCTTACAGAACGGTATGACCTCGAGTCAGCAGGCGGCAGAGCCCGCCGTCGAGAGCGCGCCGGACGCCGCGGCCGGAGGGGAAACGGAAGCCGAGACGACGGTCACGGTGCGCTGTACCGGGCACGTCCGCACGGAGCTCGGCGAGTACGAGTTCGAGTACACGTTCGAGGGCGACACCCTCCGCGCGTTCCTCGACGAGCTGTTCGAGGAGTACCCCGAGCTACAGGACATGCTCATCGCCGAGACCGAGGCGGACGCGACCCACAGCGGGTGGGCGCCGGCGCCCGAGGAGCTTCCCGGCACGTGGACGAAGAACCCGGTCGGTGAGCAGACCACCGCCTACGCCCGGATCCTCGTGAACGGCCACTTCAACGAGAACGAGAACGGCTTCGACACGACGTTAGAAGCGGGCGACCGCGTCGCCCTCGTCTACCCGTTCATGTTCTGTTGTTAGTCGAATTGCGTCGGTACGGCTCCCCGGAAACCGCTTCTCTGGACGTACTCACGACCGAGTCACTCCGTTCACTGACGAGTGAGGAGGGGCCGGTATTCTGGACCGGCCTGGTAGTCTGGAGCGACAGATAGACCAAGAGGAGCCTGGCGCTCGGGTGGCGGCCGGTAGTCGCCGCCGTTCGAAGCTACTTCGCGAACGCGGCCGGTTCCTCGTTCGGGACGAGTCGGAGCCACCGGTTCTCGACGACCTCGACCGTGTATCCCTGATACTGGAACGCGAGTCGATACGGCGTCGAGGATTCGCTCGCGTGGCCGACGAACGAGTCCAACGCCTCCGGATCGACGCTATCCCACAGCGGTTCGAGGTCGCCCGGGTCTCGGTCGGTCAAGTCTGCAATACTTTCGACTACTGTATAGCTCGTAGACTGATCGGCGGCCTCGTTCAGATCGACTTTGTACACAGGGACATCTCCGTCCCGGTTTGTTTCAATATCCATTGTGGCTGTATTACAAGACTCGGGTTACGATTCTAACACAGACTGTCAGGGACCGAGGCATAAGTCGTTTGCACCGGATATATTTGGCCAGAATACTGACATAATCTGTCGGTGAGCGCCGCGATATGCTGGGGAAGGGATTCGAACCGCGGTCACGCCGCTCGCTACGCTCGCGTCGCTCCCTGATTCGAACCCCTTCTCGGCCCAGTGCTGTCGCTCGCGGAGTGCTCGCGACAGCATGCGGGGGAAGGGATTCGAACCCTCGAACCTCTACAGGAGCGGATCTTAAGTCCGCCGCTTTTGGCCAGGCTCAGCCACCCCCGCGCGGATTTCGGTTCCGGCGGCGGGGTGAAACCCCTTTCGGATAGGCGGCGCCGTCCGGAGGCCGGTCCGTCGGTGGCGGTCCCCGTTACCAGTCGACCGAGAGCGTCCCGTCGCCGTGCGGGTTCGGCGCTATCTCCTCGTCGGTCCGCCGGTCGACGACGTGGATGACGCCCCGTTCCTTCTTCGCGGGACAGACCTCCGCCGCCCTTACGTTCTCCTCCAGTTCGTCCTCGCCGATGTAGTACGACCGCGGCTGCGCCATCCCGCTCTGGATGTCCATCACCCAGTTGTCGGCGACCTCGGCGCACTTCCCCGCTCCGAAGCACTTGTTCGCCTCGAACACGATCTTGTACGGCTTCTCCTCGACCGGCGGCCCCTCGCCGCCGATGTCGCTCGCGCGCACCGCCTCGTCGCCGTCGGCGTCCGCGTCCTCGCTCATACCTGCCCATCGGCGACCGCTGGACTTTCGTCTGTCGGTCGTTCCCCGCGAGTGCAGCCCGTTCCGGAGGCCGGGGGCGCGCCGCGGCTCGGCCCCTCGCTCACGCGTCGACGTGCTCCGCGAGCAGCCGCTCCGCGTGTTCGGCCGAGTCCGCGAGCTCCCACCGCACCTTGGCCGCGTCCCCGTACGCCAGCGCCTCCTTCAGCTCGTCGCGGAGCACGCCGGTGCCGAACCCGACCGTGTCGCCGTCGGCGTCTCCGAGTTCGTACAGCGCGTACCGAGTCGGGGCGCTTCCGACCGTCGAGCGGTCGAGGTCGCGCCAGGGCTTCGCGAGGCTCACCGGTGCGCGTCGAGCCCGTCCTCGGGGCCCTCGACGATCTCGAAGCTCCCCTCTGTCCAGCCGTCCTCGACGAAGACGAACACGCGGCCGCCGGCGATCTCGGGGTCCGCGATCACCTCGTTTCGCTGGTCGGTCCGGCCGACGATCACGCCGGGGAACACCTCTTCCCGCTCGCCCTCCTCGACCATGACGCGACCGACGCCGGAGTCCTCCAGGATCTCGTCGTCGGTGTTGTAGTCGTTGACGTAGGTCATCACGCCCTCGGTCTCGGTCGGGTCGGTGACGAGCACGTGGGTCTCTTTGCCGGGACCGGCAGTCACCGAACCCTCCACCGCGTCCGGAGCGCCGCGGTAGAGGGTCGTCCGCCCGTCGAGGTACTCGACGACGACTCCCTCCTCGCGGAGGTCGATCCCGATCGACGTCGGCGGGACGTCGCTGCGTGAAGGCGCTGACATACGCGCCGCTCGGGTCGCCCGCCTCAAAAGGGGCGCGCTCGGCGGCGGCCGGACGGTCCACGGCGACGTGCGGCGCGCACTCAGTTTCGAGAATCGGGCATCCCACATTTAAGTCCCCACCGACGGGAGAGTACCGTATGCAACGGACGCGACGGGGCCTGCTCGGCGCCGGCGTCGGGATCGCCGCCGGGGCCGCGGGGTGTCTCGGCGTTCGCGGCGTCGAGTACCCCGACGCGGCCCCGGACGCGACCGACGGCGACGACGGCGAACCTGATCCTCCCGGCGACGAGCAACTCGACGACCCCGATCCGGTCCTGAACGAGTCGCTCGCGGCGGCGACGCGGAACGTGGTCGACGACGCGGTCTGGTTCGCGACCGAGTACGCCGACGCGGTCGCGACGTACAGGGACGCGATCGCCGGCGTCGTCGCCGAGGTGGACGCCCTCCGCGCGGCGGCCGACGAGAGCGACGCGGTGACCGTCGAAATGGTTGACCGCTTGGACGCCGCCGCACGCGCCGCCGCCGATCGCGCGGCCGAGGCCCTGGAGCCGCACTTCCACCCGGAGGCCCGGATCCGCGGGCGAGCGCGGCGCCACGTCGAGGAGCTCCGAACGGTCGCGCCCCGGAACGACGTCGACCGGTTCTTAGAGGAGCTCGACCGCATGCGCCGAGGGTTCGCGAGCATCGGCACCGCGATCTACGTCGCGGAGGCGTTCTCCCGGGACCCGATCCACAACCGGCTGCTCGACCGACTGCTGTACCCCCTCCCCGAGGGCGACGAGCGGCGGCGGGCGGTCCGGGGGACCGCGTTCGTCGAGGTCGCGCTCGCGAGCCGCGGATCCGCGGCGTTCGCGCACGAGCCGTACGACGACGACCGGTACGACCGCTCCCGCATCCCGCGGATCTACGGCGGGGCGTTCGGGGCGGACCGGCGCGAGGAGCTCCGCGCCCGGCTGGGACCGGTACCGCGGAGCGAAGACCGGACCGATGAGCTGTTCGTCGCGTTCGCGGACCGCCCGTCCGCCGGCAACCGTCCGAGCGAGACGTTCGAGGGGTGGGCCTCCGAGCTGGACGGAACGCCCCTGTACGTCCAGCGCTACCCGGACGCCGACACCGCGAGCGAGCGGCTGGTGGCGGTTCTCGCCGACGCGTCGACCGAGGGGCGGGCGCCGATCGATCCCGGCGCCACGGCCGCCGGCTCGGACTTCTCCGGGAACGGCTCGGCGGACGGCGACGGCGGATCGGCCGACGGCGACGAGACCGGTGCCGACGACGGACCCGCTCGCTGGCACCGGCTCTACCACGACGAGGCCGAGGGCGAGCGCTACGGCTTCGACGAGCACGCCGGGGTCCAGTACGGCTACGTCGTGCGGGCCGGCGAGTTCCTGCTCGCCGCCGGGTTCTCCGGCGACGCGTGGGAGGAGCGCGCCGGGTGGCAGGGGCGGCTGGCCGACGGCTGGGGGGCGGTCTGATGAACGCGAACGGAGTCGGCCTCACGGCGGCGGTGTTCTCAGTGGCCGGCGTCGGCGTCGGTCTCGTCGCCGCGGTCGGGACGGGCTGGGCGGAGGCCGCGCTCGCGACGGCCGCGACCGGCGAGACCGCGCGGTTCGGACCGGTGTTCGTCGCG
>NZ_NHPE01000019.1:0-21409 GCF_002252895.1 Halorubrum sp. Eb13
GACGCGACGTAGCGGTCGCGACTGGTGAGGACGACGCGACGTAGCGGTCGCGACTGGTGAGGACGACGCGACGTAGCGGCCGCGGCTGGTGAGGACGACGCGACGTAGCGGTCGCGACGGCCGAGGCGACGAGCACGAATCCGGCGATCGAGCGTCGATTTCGTCGCCCTCGCGGCCCGTTAGAGTTCGAGTTCGGGCGTCGATATCCGCACTCTTATCAGCGTATTAATCCTATATACCGCTAAGAGAACCGATGGACGAGAATGCACGTTCGAACACCAACGCTAGCTCGTTCGGCGTGGCCGACGAGGGCGTCGACGCAGTTTACGAAGCGATTTTTCGCGAGATGGACAACGCCGTTTTCGTCGTTGAGGTCGGGCGGACCGGCGACGGCTACGAGTTCACGTTTCGACAGAACAACACCGCGCACAAGGAACAAACGGGGTTCTCCGAGGACGCGATGCGCGGTGAGACGCCGCGGGAACTCCTCGGCGACGAGCAGGGCGCGGTCGTCGCCGCGAACTACCGCCGCTGCGTCGAACGGGGCGACACGGTCGAGTACGAGGAGCGGCTCACGTTCCCGGGCGGGACGAGCCACTGGCAGACGAAGCTGACGCCGATCACCGAGGGCGGAACGATAACGCGGATCGTCGGCGTCGCTCGGGAGATCACCGCGCAAAAGCGACAGGAGCGAGAGCATCAGCGCACGTACCGCCGGTTCCAGACCGTGTTGGAGACGATGTCGGCGGCGGTGTTTCTCAAAGACGCCGACGGTCGGTATCTCCTGGTGAATCAGGCGTGCCGCGACCTGTTTGACGTCGACGAGGATCCCGTCGGGATGACCGACGAGGACCTCTTCCCGCAGGAGATCGCCGAACAGGCGCGGGCGGACGACTTACGAGTCCTCGACGGCGGCGAGCAGATCGAACTCGAGGAGACGATCCCGACTCCCGCGGGGGAAAGCGTCCGCCTCACTCGGAAGTCACCCGTGTACGACGACGAGGGAGAGATCGTGGCCGTCTGCGGCGTCTCGACGAACATCACCGAGCAGAAAGAGGGAGAGCGAGCGCTTCAGCAGCTCAAAGACCGCCTCGAACTCGCGGTCGAGGGCGCCCAACTCGGCATCTGGGACTGGGACATGACCACCGACGAAGTCGAGTTCAACGATCAGTGGGCGCGGATGCTCGGGCATTCCGCCGACGAGATCGAACCGCGCCTCGAGGAGTGGGAGCGCCGCGTCCACCCCGACGATCTCGGGCCGGTCGAGGACGCCCTGTCAGACCACATGGCGGGCGAGACGGAGTACTACGACACGGAACATCGGATGCGGACCGCGTCCGGCGAGTGGAAGTGGATCCGCGACGTCGGGAAGATCGTCGAGCGCGACGGGGACGGG
The DNA here is from genome assembly GCF_002252895.1 of Halorubrum sp. Eb13. Taxonomy (NCBI): domain Archaea; kingdom Methanobacteriati; phylum Methanobacteriota; class Halobacteria; order Halobacteriales; family Haloferacaceae; genus Halorubrum; species Halorubrum sp. Eb13. Next base: position 1,397 of record NZ_NHPE01000019.1, read on the forward strand.
GAGCCGGTGCGAGCGGTCGGCATCCACCTCGACATCGACGAGCGAAAGCGGCGAGAGACGGAGTTGGAACGCACGCGGGCGCTCATCGAGCGGACGCAAGAAAGCGCGTCGATCGGGTGGTGGGAGGTCGATCTGATCGACGAGTCGCTCACGTGGAGCGACGAGGTGTACCGAATCCACGGGGTGCCCGTAGAAGAGTCGATCGAGCTTGAGGAAGCCATCGAGTACTACCATCCGGCCGACCGAGAGACCATCGAGACCGCGTTCGACCGGCTGACCGAGGAGGGCGAGCCGTACGATCTCGAACTGCGGATCGTCACGGCGTCCGGGCAGACTCGGTGGGTCAGGGGGATCGGCGATCCGCAGTTCGACGACGCGGGGAACGTCGTCGGCGCGTTAGGGCTGTTCCAAGACATCACGGAGCGGAAGGAGTACGAGATCGCCCTCGAGTCGACCCGCGAGGAGCTCCGGGAGATCATCGACCTCGTGCCGGACCTGGTGTTCGTGAAGAACCGCGACGGCGAGTACCTCTTGGCCAACGAGGCGACCGCGGAGGCGTACGGGAAGACGCCCGAGGAGGTCGAGGGTCGCTCGGAGGGCGAGATAATCCCCGACGTCGACGACTCGGCCGAGTTCCGACAGGACGACTTGGAGGTGATCGAGTCGGGCGAGCCGAAGGAGATCGGCGAGGAGACGTTGACGACGGCGGCCGGCGAAACGCGCATCCTGCAGACGGTGAAGATCCCCTATAAGATGCCGGAAACGGGAGAGGACGCCGTCTTGGGATACGCCCGCGACGTGACCGAGCTCAAGGAGTACGAGCAGACGCTCGAGCAGCAACGGGATAACCTCACCCTGCTCAATCAGGTCGTCCGCCACGACATCCGGAACCAGCTGATGGTCGTGGAGTCGTACACCGACCTGCTCAAGGACTCGCTTCCCGACGATCGGAGTCGAACGTACGCGCGGACGGTCATCGAGGCGGCGAAGCAGGCGGCCGAGATCACGGAAACGGCCAAAGACGTCACGGACGTGCTGCTACAGGTCGGCGCCGACCGGACCCCGATGAGCCTCCGCGACGAACTCACCGAGCAGATCGAGAAGGTCCGCTCGGATCAGGACCGGGCGACGATCTCCGTCGACGGGTCGGTCCCCGACGTGACGGTGCTGGCGGACGAGCTGTTGGAGTCGGTGTTCCGGAACCTGCTGACGAACGCGGTCGTCCACAACGACAAGGACGCGGCCGAAATCGGGGTTTCGACCCGCGTTGGGGACGGTTCTGTGCGCGTGTCGATCGCCGACAACGGTCCCGGTATCGAGGATAAGCACAAAGAACAGATCTTCCAGGAAGGCGAGAAGGGCCTCGAGAGCGGCGGAACGGGTATCGGGCTCTACCTCGTCAAGACGCTCGTCGACAAGTACGGCGGCGGCGTGTGGGTCGAAGACAACGAACCGACGGGCAGCGTGTTCGTCGTCGAACTGCCGATCGTCGACTGAACGGACGGCTATCGGGCGTCGACCGAACGGACGGCTACCGGGCGTCGACCGAACGGACGGCTACCGGGCGTCGACCGAACGGACGGCTACCGGGCGTCGACTGAACGGACGGCTACCGGGCGTCGACCGAACTGACCCCAGCCTATCGGGGACGCGGACGGCCTCGATCGCCCGTCCGGATCTCGCACAGCGACGGGCTTAATCGCCCGAGCGCCCAACGTCCGACGATCAGCTAATGGCGGAACAGTCGGGCATGGACGCGTTCGCGCACCTCGGGAGCGAGGTCCGAGAGGCGCTCTCCGAGCAGGGGTTCTCGACGCCGACGGAGCCGCAACGCGAGGCGATCCCGCCGCTCGCCGCCGGGCGGAACGCGCTCGTCCTCGCCCCGACGGGGACCGGGAAGACGGAGACCGCGATGCTCCCCGTCTTCGACGCGATCGTCGACGCCCGAAACGCGCCGGGCGACCAGCCCCGCGAGGGGATCTCCGCGCTGTACATCACCCCGCTCCGCGCGCTCAACCGCGACATGATGGACCGGCTGGAGTGGTGGGGCGACCGGCTCGGCGTGGAGGTCGCGGTGCGTCACGGCGACACCACGCGGTACGAGCGGTCGAAGCAGGCCGACGACCCGCCGGACGTGTTGATCACGACGCCGGAGAGCCTGCAGGCGATCCTGACGGGCTCGAAGATGCGGGTCGGCCTCGAGGACGTCGCGCACGTCGTGATCGACGAGGTCCACGAGCTCGCCTCCGCGAAGCGCGGCGCGCAGCTGACTATCGGGCTCGAACGCCTCCGGCGCGTCGCGGGGCCGTTCCAGCGGGTGGGGCTCTCCGCGACCGTGGGGACTCCGGAGGAGGTCGGGAAGTTCCTCGTCGGCAGCGGTAAGCGCGACCCGAACCGCGAGGGCGACCGCGAGTTCGAGATCGTCGAGGTGGCGGCCGGGTCGCGGACCGACGTGCGCGTGCTCGACCCGGAGATCACGGACCGCGACGCGACCCTCGCCGGCGAGCTGGCGGTCGACGAGACGACCGCGAGCCACGTGCGGACGATCCGCGGGATCGTCGCGGACCGCGAGTCGACCCTGATCTTCGTCAACACGCGACAGACCGCGGAGGCGCTCGGCTCGCGGTTCAAGACGCTCGCGGAGCGGGAGCGAGAGGCGGCCGAACGCGGCGGGGAAGGCGACGGGGACGCCGACCCCACCGAGATCGAGGTCCACCACGGCTCGCTCTCGAAGGACGTCCGGATCGACGTCGAGGACCGGTTCAAGTCGGGCGAGATCGACGGGCTCGTCTGCACCTCCTCGATGGAGCTCGGGATCGACGTGGGGCGCGTCGACCACGTGGTCCAGTACGGGAGCCCGCGGGAGGTCGCCCGCCTGCTCCAGCGCGTCGGGCGCGCCGGGCACCGCCGCGACCTCGTGTCGGAGGGGACCGTCGTGACGCAGGGCGGCGACGACACGCTCGAGGCGCTCGCGATCGCCCGGCGCGCCGACGCCGAGCTCGTGGAGCCGGCCGCGATCCACCACGGGAGCCTCGACACGGTCGCGAACCAGATCGTCGGGGTCGTGATGGACGAGGGCGACGTCCACGCCCGCGTGGCGTACGAGACCGTCACGAGCGCCTACCCGTTCCGGGACCTCTCGGAGCCGCGGTTCCAAGAGATCGTCCGCGAACTCGACGGCAACCGCCTGCTGTGGCTCGACGAGGAGTCCGACACGCTAGAGAAGTCGGGCGGCACGTGGCAGTACTTCTACGCGAACCTCTCGATGATCCCCGACGAGTCCACCTACGAGGTGTACGACATGTCCTCGCGGCGGGGGATCGGCACCTTAGACGAGCGGTTCGTCGTCAACTTCGCCGGCCCGGGCGAGACGTTCATTCAGCGCGGCGAGATGTGGCGCATCACCGAGGTCGACGAGGAGGAGGAGCGCGTGAACGTCACGCCCATCGCCGACCCGGCGGGCGAGGTGCCCTCGTGGATCGGCGAAGAGATCCCGGTCCCGAAGCCCGTCGCCGAGGAGGTCGGGCGAATACGGGGCGACGCCGCCGCGGCGCTCGCGGCGGGGTCGACCACCGGGGCGGTCGCGGGCGACCTCGCGGAGCGCTACCCCGCCGACGAGGAGACGGTCGCGACCGCGCTGAAACCGGTCGTCGACCAGGTCAAGGCCGGCCACCCGATCCCCACCGACCGCCGGATCGTGATCGAGGGGAGCGCCCGTACCGTCGCGGTCAACGCCGCCTTCGGCCACGAGGTCAACGAGACGCTCGCGCGCCTGCTCGCCGCGCTCGTCGGTCAGCGCGCCGGCTCGTCGATCGGAATGGACGTCGACCCCTACCGGATCGAGTTCGAGGTCCCTCACGGGGTCGATCCCGGGACCTTCCGCGAGGTGCTGGAGACGACCGACCCCGACCGGTTGGAGGCGTACCTCGAACTCGCCCTGAAGAAATCGGACGCGCTCAAGTTCACGCTCGCGCAAGTCGCCGCGAAGTTCGGCGCCGTCAAGCGCTACCGCGAGGGGAAGGGGCGGTTCGGCGGCGACCGCCTGCTCGCGGCGTTAGAGGGGACGCCCGTCTACGACGAGGCGCTCCGCGAGGTGTTCCACGCCGACCTCGCGGTCGCGGAGACGGCGGACCTGTTGGCGGCGATCCAGGACGGGTCTCTCGACGTGGACATCGCCCGCGAGCGCACCCCCCTCGGCACGGCCGGGCGCTCCGCGGGGACCGAGTTCCTCGTCCCGGAGAACGCCGACGCCGACGTGATCGAGACGATACGCGAGCGGATTCGGAACGACCGGGTCATCCTCTTCTGTCTCCACTGCGCCGACTGGCGGCGTACAACGAAGGTGCGGCGCGTCCCCGACCAGCCGGAGTGCCCCGACTGCGGGTCGACCCGCGTCGCCGCGCTGAACCCGTGGGACGACGAGACGGTCGCAGCGGTCCGGGCGAGCGAGAAGGACGAGGAACAGGAGCGGCGGACGAAACGGGCGCATCGGGCGGCGAGCCTCGTCCAGACGCACGGGAAGCGCGCCGTGATCGCGCTGGCGGCGCGGGGGGTCGGGCCGCACAACGCCGCGCGGATCATCAACAAGCTGCGCGAGGACGAAGACGAGTTCTACCGCGACGTGCTTCGACAGGAGCGCGAGTACGCCCGGACGCAGTCGTTCTGGGACTAGATCGGTACGGGGATTCGGTCGGCTATTTATAAGCGGCCGATGCCGAGCCGACAGCGAACACCGCCAAAGCCCCGGCCGCTCGCTGATAAATTACTGACGACAGATCGACAGTGAACACCGCCAAAGCCCCGGCCGCGAGGACTCGCGCGGCTTGCTGCGCTCCTCGTCACTCGCTTCGCTCGTTCCTGCGGTGCTTACTGCGCCGTGCTTCGTCCTCGCGACTGCCCCTTTTGAGTCCCACCCCATACCGCACCGCAACCGCGGCCTCACGCCTCCCCAGCCTCGCCGCTCGCGCTTATCAGCGCTCGCGGCGTCCCTCGCGCGTGCGACTCGCGCCCGCTGGGCGCTCGTCGGCACGCGCCACCGCACATCTGTTTATATATAATCGCAGATGTCGCTGGCGCGGTTCAGTCGCTACTCGCCCGGGTACTTCGGCTCTCTGCGCTCGGCGCGCTCGGTCGCGCGCTCGATGACCTCGCGGACCGTGTCCGGGCCGTCGCTCGCGCGGTAGACGTCGCCGTGGCCGGGGTACATCGTCTCGACGGTGTCCGGGAGGACGTTGAGAATCGTGTGGAGGCTCTCGATCAGGTCCTCGCGCGACTGGCCCGCCATGTCCGTGCGGCCGAACGAGCCGTCGTCGAACGCGCCGTCGTTGTACACGACCACGTCGCCCGAGTAGAGCCGCTCCTCGCCCACGAACGCGACGTGGTCGTCGGCGTGGCCCGGGCTCTCGACGACCTCGCAGGGCTCGTCGCCGATCAGGATCTCGTCGCCGTCGACGATCCCAACGTCCCGTCGCGGGTGCGAGGCGTTCGCGTAGAGGGTCGCGTCGAACCGGTCGAGCACCGCGTCGAGCTCGCCGACGTGGTCGTGGTGCTGATGGGTCAAGACGACCCGGTCTAACCCGTCGACGCCGGCGTCGGCGAGCGCGTCGGCGATGACGTCGTCGACGCCCGGCATCGTCCCGGCGTCGACCAGCGTCGGCGCTTCGCCGGGCACGAGGTACGCGTTGCAGGTGAACTCCTCCGCGTCGGCGGTGACGGTGATCGGCTCCATATCCACACGAGGGCGTTCGCGGCGTAAAAACGTGTGCGGGCCCGACCCCGATCCCGGCAGGGGATTTATCACTGGTGGGGTGTTAGTATTACACACATATGGGCTTCGGAAGCTACGACGAATCCGAACAGGAGAACCAAGACCTGGACGCGGATTTCGACGACGAGGACGGAGTCCGAGCGGCCGAGGAGGTACACGAGGGCTCCGTCGACTACGAGCCCGGCGCCTCCAACGACGAACTTCTCGACCGGCTCCAGGAGATCAAATCCGAGGAGAACTGACGGGGTGACGGCGCCGAGCCGGACGCTCGGGATCGCCTTCTCCGACGGCGACCGAACCAGCCGCCTAGCCGGCGCCGTGGTCAGATCCGACGGGACCCTCGACGGACTCGGCTTCGAGCGCTGCGCCGTCGGCGGCACCGACGCCACCGACGCCGCGATCGCCCTCTTCGACGCGCTCGGCCGCGAGGACGTCCGCCACGTCGCCTGCGCCGGCGTCGCCCCGGCGTGGTTCAACCTCCTCGACCTCCGCCGGCTCCACGAGGCCCTGGACCGGCCCGTCTACGCCGTGAGCTACGAGCCGAGCCCCGGGCTCGAACCCGCGCTCCGCGAGGCGTTCGACGGCGACGCCCTCGAGCGCCGACTCGGCGTCTACCGCTCGCTCCCGCCGCGGGTGCGGGTCGAGCGCGGCGGAGAACCCGACGGGAAGCCCGCGGGTGACCCCCTCTTCGTCCGCGCGATCGGCCTCGACGACGGCCGCGCGGCCGCCGCCGTCCGCGACCTGGTGCGAGACGGCTTCCGGCGGCCCGAGCCGCTCCGGATCGCCGCGCTCGCGGCGAGCGCGCACCGGGAGGCAGTCGGGGGAGAGTAGCGCGCACCGCGAGTGACCGTCGCGGACGCGCGAGCGGGACCCCCGTGGATATATGTCGTCCCCGGCCGACCGCCTCCGCATGAGCGACGACTCTCCGCCGGACGGCGACGCCTCGGACGGCGGCGCGCCCGGCGTGACGTTCCGCGACCGCGACCGACTCGTCCGGACGCCGGCCCACGGCGTCGCCCTCGACTGCCTCGCCGCCGGCATCGCGGCCGCGCGCCCGGACCGACTGATCCCGAGCGCCGTCTCGGTGCGCGACGGGACGCTCCGGATCGAGGGCTCGACGACGGCCGCGGGCGCCGACGGCGCCGGCGAGTACGACCTCGCCGACTACGACCGCGTGGTCCTGATCGGGGCCGGAAAGGCGTCCGCGGAGGTCGCCGCCGCGCTCGCCGGCGTGCTCGAGGGCGACGACCGCGAGTTCGCCGAGGGCGTCGTCGTCACCGAGGACCCGGCGGAGCGACCGTCGACGGCGGGCGTGGAGATCCTGCCGGGCGACCACCCGGTCCCGAGCGACGCCGGCGTGGAGAGCGCGCGGCGCGTGCTCGACATCGTCGAGCGCGCCGGCCCGGACGACCTCGTACTCGCCGCGATCACCGGGGGCGGGAGCGCGCTGCTCGCGGCGCCCGCGGACCCGATATCCCCGGACGACCTCCGCGAGCTGACCGAGGGGCTGCTCGCCTGCGGCGCGTCGATCGACGAGATCAACGCTGTCCGCAAACACTGCTCGGCGGTGAAGGGCGGCCGGCTCGCGCGGTCGGCGGCGCCCGCGACCGTCGTCACCCTCGCGATAAGCGACGTGATCGGCGATCCGCTCGACGCGATCGCCAGCGGCCCGACGGTCCCCGACCCCTCCACCTACGCGGACGCGCTGGCGGTGCTGGACCGCTACGACCTGGACGTTCCGGGGTCCGTCCGCGAGCGGCTCGAGGCGGGCGCGGCGGGCGATCTCGCGGAGACGCCGACCGCGGGAGACCCGGCGTTCGACCGCGCCCAGGCGTTCGTCGTCGGCAACGGCCGGACCGCGCTCGACGACGCCGCGGACGCCGCCGCCGAGCGGGGGTACGAGCCGCTGGTGCTCGCCGCGGGGGTCCGAGGGGAGGCGCAGGGCGCCGGGACCACTCACGCCGCGATCGCGGAGGAGTGCGCGGTGCGGGGGTCGCCCGCGGAGCCGCCGACCGTGTTGCTCTCGGGCGGGGAGACGACCGTGACGCTCGGCGACGCCGACGGGACGGGCGGGCCGAACGCGGAGTTCGCGGCGAGCGCCGGCCTCGCGCTGGCCGAGGGACCGCTCGGCGGCGACGGGAGGGAGGACGGCGACGGTGACGACGGGCCCCGGATCGTCGTCGCGAGCGCCGACACCGACGGGATCGACGGCCCGACCGACGCCGCGGGCGGGATCGCGGACGCGACGACGCTGGACCCGGACGCCGCCCGCGACGCCCTCGACCGCCACGACGCATATCCCCTGCTCGACGAGGCCGGCTCGCTGCTCCGTACCGGCCCGACCGGCACGAACGTCAACGACCTGCGCGCCATCGTGATCGAGGCGGCCGACTCGGAAGGCGAGTCGTAGACGGACCGCGGCGTCGTCGCGTGAGAGGCGTTCACGCGTCGCATCCGGTTGCTGTAGGTTTTTGCGGCGACCGGGACAAGGTTCGGAGAGATGACGCCCGAACTCGACGAGATCGACCTCGGCACCGTCCCGCTCGGTCGGACCGGGCTGCGAACGAGCGAACTGCAGTTCGGCACGTGGCGCTTCGGCCGCGTGACCGAGGCGGGCAACGTGGAGATCGACGAGGCGCGCGCCCACGAGCTGCTCGACGCCTACGAGGCCGCCGGCGGCCGGTACATCGACACCGCCGACGTGTACGGCGGCGGGGACTGCGAGCGCTGGATCGGCGACTGGCTCGCCGAGCGCGACCGCGAGCGCTACACGGTCGCCTCGAAGGTGTACTGGCAGATCCGCGACGGCGACCCGAACAGCCGCGGCACGAACCGCAAGAACGTCCGCCACCGCGTCGACGCCCTCCTCGACCGACTCGACACCGACTACGTCGACGTCCTCTACATCCACCGCTGGGACGACGAGACGCCGGCCCGCGAGCTGATGAAGACGCTGAACGGGCTCGTCGAGTCCGGCAAGGTCCACTACCTCGGCGCCTCCACGCTCCGCCCGAACGCCTGGAAGGTCGCCCGCGCCAACGCGATCGCCCGCAGCGAGGGGTGGGAGCCGTTCACCGTGCTCCAGCCGCGGTACAACCTCGTCGACCGCGAGGTCGAGGGGGACTACCTGGAGTTCGCCCGCCAGCGCGACCTCGCCGTCTCCCCGTGGAGCCCGCTCGGACAGGGGTTCCTGACCGGGAAGTACGACCGCGACGAGGACCTCCCGGAGGAGTCGAAGGCGGCCGAGTCGAGCCGCTTCCAGGAGGCGTACCTCACCGAGGAGAACTTCGACGTCCACGACGAGCTCGACGCGGTCGCCGACGAGGTCGACGCCTCGCCCGCCCAGACCGCGCTCGCGTGGCTCGCCCACCGCGACGGCGTCACCGCGCCGATCGTCGGCGCCCGCACCGTCGACCAGCTCGCCGAAAACCTCGCGGCCGCGTCCATCGACCTCTCGGACGAGCAGGTCGACCGACTCACCGCCGCGAAGCCCGGCCCCTACGACGAGCTGTAGGGCGCGCCGTCAGTCGGAGTCGTCGGACCGCTCGACCTCCCCCGTCACCTTCCCGTCCGCGCGGTCGCGCTCCCGCGCCGTCGGGTCGCGCTCGCTCGGGTCGCCGTACCCGCCTCCACCCGGCGTCAGGACCGTGACCGTCGTCCCCGGTTCCACGTCGACGGTCGCCTTCGCCGGCACCGCGTCGCCGTCGATCAGGTTCTCGCCGGTGGCGCCCGGCTCGCCGCCCTCGATCCCCGCGGGGGCGCGGCGCCGCCGCTCCGTCAACAGCGAGACCGTCGCGGCGGTCTCGACGCGAACCCGTCGTTCGAGGCCGAGCCCGCCGCGGCGGCGCCCGTCGCCGCCGCTGTCCGGGCGGAAGGCGTACCGCTCCACGCGGAGCGGGTACGCCGCCTCCAGCGCCTCCACCGGCGTGTTGAGCGTGTTCGTCATCCCGACCTGCACGCCGTCCATCCCGTCGGCGTCCGGGCGCGCACCGAAGCCGCCGCCGATCGTCTCGTAGTAGGTGAACGACTCGGCGCCGTCGCGGTCGCGGTCGCCGCGGTCGCCGCCCGCGCCGCCGCGCGCCCCGATCGTGAGGTTGTTCATCGTCCCCTGGCTCCCCGCGGTCACCCGCTCCGGGGCCGCCTCGCCGAGGGCGGCGAGCACGACGTCCGTGACGCGCTGGCTCGTCTCGACGTTCCCGCCGACGACCGCCGCCGGCGGGTTCGGGTTCAGCACCGATCCGTCGGGCGCCGACACCGACACCGGCTCGTAGCAGCCGTGGTTCGGCGGGATCTCCGGGTCGGTGACGCAGCGCACGACGAAGTACACCGCGCTCTTCGCGACCGCCAGCGGCGCGTTGCAGTTCCCGTCGACCTGCGGGGCGCTGCCGGCGAAGTCGATCGCGAGCCGGCCGCCGTCGACTGTCACCGCCGCCCGGATCGGGACGTCGGCGTCGGTGACGCCGTCGCCCTCCATCGCGTCCTCGGCCCGGTAGGTCCCGTCCGGGAGGTCGGCGATCGCCGCGGTCATCCGTTCGCGGGAGTAGTCGATCACGGCGTCGAAGGCGCGCTCGAGGCGGGCGCGGCCGTGCTCGTCGGCGAGCTCACCGAGCCGGTCGCCGGCGCGTCCGTTGGCCGCGAGCTGCGCTTCGAGGTCGGCGCGGCGCTCCGCCGGGGTGCGGACGTTCGCGAGGATCAGGTCGAGCACGTCGTCGACGCGCTCGCCGCCGTCGACGAGCCGGAGCGGGGGAATGCGGAGCCCCTCCTGCTGGATCTCGCGGGCGCCGGCCGGCATGCTTCCGGGGGCCATGCCGCCGACGTCGGCGTGGTGCGCGCGGGAGACCGCGAACCCGACCACGTCGCCGTCGAGCGCCAGCGACGAGACGAGCGTCACGTCCGGGAGGTGCGTCCCGCCCGTGAACGGGTCGTTGAGGACGAACACGTCGCCGGGGCTCGGGTCGCGCTCGCGCACGGCCGCGACGGCTTCGGGCATCGCGCCGAGGTGGACCGGGATGTGCTCCGCCTGCGCGACCATCCGGCCGTCGGCGTCGAAGAGGGCGGTCGAGCAGTCCTGTCGCTCCGTGATGTTCGGCGAGTAGGCACCGCGGATCAGCACCTGCCCCATCTCCTCGGCGACGCCCTCCAGCTGATTGCGCATCACTTCCAGGGTGACCGGGTCGAGGGCGGCGTCGGGGTCGGTCTCGGTGTCGCGGCCGTCGGTGGAGTCGGCGTCGTCCCCGCTCATCGCCGCTCACCCCCGGCCGCGTCCCGCTCGAGCACCACCGTCCCGTCCCGGCGGACGCGCCCGCCCCACGCCGGCGGGACCACGGTCGTGCTCTCGGTCCCCGCGAGCACCGCCGGCCCGTCGAGCGTCGCCCCGGCCCCCAGCGCGTCGCGGTCGTACACGGTCGCCGCGACGGTCCCCTCGTCGGGGAAGACGACCTCGCGGGAGCCGCGCTCCGCGTCGGCCGCGCCCGTCCTCGCGACGGTCGGCGCCGCCACCTCGACGGTGGCCGTGACTCGGAGCGTGACGGCCTCGACGCCGGCGTCGAGCCGGTAGCCGTAGGCGCGCTCGTGGGCCGCGGCGAAGCGCTCGGCGAGGGCGTCGGGATCGACGGCGGACCCGGCGTCGCCGGCGGTTCCGGCTTCGCCCTCGCTCCCCCCGTCGACGGTCAGCTCGAAGCTCTGCCCGGCGTACCGGCAGTCGGCCGCGCGGTCGACGCGGGCCGCCGCGGGGTCGGAGACGTCGTCGAGGACGCGGTCGGTCAGGGCCGCGAAGGCGTCGCCGAGGTCGACGGCGGTCGCGTCGGCCAGCGGCAGCCGGACCGTGCGGGCCGCGTCGTGGGTCTCGTCGGCCGCGAGCAGCCCGTACGCCGACAGCACGCCGGCCGGACCGGGGACCAGCACGCGGTCCATCTCGAGCCGGTCGGCGAGCGCGGCGGCGTGCATCGGCCCCGCCCCGCCGAAGGCGACGAGGTCGAAGTCGCGGGGGTCGCGGCCGCGCTCGACCGTCACCGACCGGATCGCGCGCGCCATCGTCGCGTTGGCGACGCGGTAGACGCCGCGGGCGGCGGCGGCGGGGGCATCGAGGGCGTCCGCGGTCTCGCCGTCGCCCCCGGACCCGCCGTCGCCGCCGATGTCGGCCGCCTCGGCGAGCCGGGAGAGCGCCTCGCGGGCGGCGTCGACGTCGAGCGAGAGGTCGCCGCCCAGCGCCGCGTCCGGCCCGATGTAGCTCAAGAGCACGTCGGCGTCGGTGACCGTCGGCTCCGTTCCGCCCTTGCCGTAGCAGGCCGGCCCGGGCTCGGCGCCCGCGGACTCCGGCCCGACGCGGAGCGCGCCGCCGGCGTCGGTCCACGCGATCGATCCGCCGCCCGCGCCGACCGTCTCGACGTCGACCGTCGGCGTGCGGAGCGGCACGTCCGCGACCGTCGTCTCCGCGGTTCGCTCGACGCGACCGTCGCGCACGAGGCTCACGTCGCTCGACGTGCCGCCCATGTCGAAGGTGACGGCGGCGGGGGCGGCTCCGGTGGCGCCGTCCGCTCCGCCGAGCGTCTCGCCGCCCGCGACCGCGGCCGCGCCGACGACGCCGGCCGCCGGTCCGGAGAGGACCGTGGTGACCGCGCTCTCGCGGACCGTCGCCGCGTCGGCGACCCCGCCGTTCGAGCGCATGACGCGCGGCGCCGGGAGCCCGAGCTCCCGCGCCCCCGCGACGACCTGGCCGAGGTAGTCGTCGAGCTCCGGCGTCAGGTAGGCGTCGGCGACGGTCGTCGCCGTGCGCTCGTACTCCCGGAACTCGGGGAGCACGTCGTGAGAGGCGGAGACGGGGACCGAGAGCTCCCCGCGGAGGACGCTCGCGACCGCGGCCTCGTTCTCCGGGTGCGCGTACGCGTGCAGCAGCGAGACGGCGACGCTCTCGGCGTCGCTCGCGGCGATCTCCGCGGCGAGGTCGCGGACCGCCTCGGCGTCGACGGCTCGCTCGGTGCCCTCCGTCGTCGCGCGCTCGTCGACCTCGAACCGCCGGCGGCGAGGGACGAGCGGGGGCGTCTTCTCGGCGCGCAGGTCGTAGAGGGAGGGGCGGGTCTGGCGGCCGATCTCCAAGACGTCGCGGAACCCCGCGGTCGTCACGAGCGCGGTGTGCGCGCCGTCACGCTCTAAGAGGGCGTTGACCGAGGCCGTCGTCGCGTGCGCGAAGGCGTCGACGTCCGCCGGGTCGATTCCGGCCGCGTCGCAGGCCTCGCGGATCCCGTCGAGGACGCCGGCGTGCTGGGGCGTCGTCGTCGGCACCTTCGCGGTCGTGAGGGCGTCGCCGACGAGGAGCGCCACGTCGGTGAACGTGCCGCCGACGTCGACGCCGATCCGGACCGAGTCGCTGTCGTCGACCATCGCCGACGCTACCGCTCCGCGCAGTACTCGACGAAGTTCCGGAGGATCCGGAGCCCCGTCTCCCCGCTCTTCTCGGGGTGGAACTGCGTGCCAAACACGTTGCCCGCCTCGTTGGCGACGACGGCGGGGAAGTCGACCCCGTAGTCGGCGGTGGCGACGACCGCGTCCGGGTCGTCGGGCTCGGCGTAGTACGAGTGGACGAAGTAGGCGTACTCGCCGTCGACGGACCCACCCGTGGGTCCGTCTGCCTGCGGAGTCTCCGACCCCGATCCGTCGACCCCGTCGACGAGCGGGTGGTCGCGCTCGACATCGAGCTCGTTCCACCCCATGTGCGGGACCTTGCGGTCGACGTCGAACCGGACGTTGGTACCGGGGACCAGATCGAGGCCCGTCACTTCGCCCTCGCCCTCGTGGTCGGCCTCCTCGCTGGTCGTCAGGAGCATCTGCATCCCGAGACAGATGCCGAACAGGGGACGGCCCGCCTCGGCGTGGTCCGTCAGCGCCTCGCGCAGCGGGCCGGCGTTCTCCATCCCCTCGCGGAACGCGCCGACGCCCGGGAGGACGACGCCGTCGGCGGCCGCGAACGCCTCGGGGTCGTCGGTGATCTCGACGGACGCGCCCGCGCGCTCCAGCCCGCGGGTCGCCGACCGGAGGTTCCCGAGGCCGTAGTCGACCAGAACGACGTCCGCCAGCGTCTCCGCGGGCGGCTCGAAGGTGCTCATACCCTCACTGGGAGGGGCATCGAAAAGTCGGTTTCCCTTGTGACAGTCGCGCGCGGCGGCGCGGCGGGGCGGGGCGGCCCGGCGTCGGGCGGGATCAGACGACGCGGGCGCGCATGGCGGCGGTGTCGTCGACGACGCGGACGCGCGCGGCGGCGATGCCGCGACGACGCGGACGCGCGTGGCGCAGGGAGCGTCGAACGCGGTCGATCCGCGGTCGGTCCGGCGGCGCCCTCACTTCAGCGCCGCCTCGGCCATCCGCTGCGGGAAGCCCAACAGCAGCGCCACGATGCCCTGCGCCTCGTCGCCCTCGCGGAGCGCGGAGCGGATCCGCTGAGAGAAGATCTCCACGGAGATGATCAGCACGAGGATGACGAGGATCGTCGCCATCATGTTGGTGAACGCGAACAGCCCCTGCTGGACGGAGAGCACGTTCCCGAGCCCGCCGCCGCCGATGATCCCGAGCGAGACGGCGATCCGGACGTTGATCTCGAAGATGTACAGCGTCCACGCGATGAACGGCGTCGTCACCTGCGAGAGCATCCCGAAGGTGATCGTCTGCGGCTTGTTCGCGCCGGTCGTCTCCATCGCCTCGATCGGTCCGTCCTCGATCTCCTCCAGTTCGTCGGTGAAGAGCCGCCCGAGGTTGCCGATAGTGTCGGTCGCGATCGCGAGCGTCGCGGTGACGGGACCGATCCCGCCGAGCGGGATGTAGATGAGCCCCCACACGAGCGCCGGGATGGCGCGGATCGAGGACATGAGCCCGCGGAAGATGAAGTTGAACGGGAACGGCGTCACGCGGCCGGAGCCTAAGATTCCGAACAGCAGCGCGAACGGGAATCCCATGACGGTGCCGGCGAAGCCCATCGCGAGCGTGATACCGGCCTCGCCGAGGAGCGGCGTGTCGCCTCCGATGCCGCCCCAGATGAGGTTCCGCTCATTGATGAACGTCCAGTACTCGAGGAAGCCGCCCGGGTCGACGAAGGGGAACGACGGCGCGAGGAACGGGAAGAAGTCGCGGAGCGCGTTGAGGAAGTTCGGGAAGTAGGTGGGGATGTTGGCCGCGAAGAAGCCGACGGAGGTGAGCGCGTAGTAGAACACCGCGCCGAGCACGACGAGCGCGAGGCCCATCACGAGCGCCTTGACGCGCCGAGCGAGGACGATCGCCTCGTAGCGCTCCCGGACGGACTCGTCGTAGCTCACTGTCCCATCCCCCCGCCGGAGACCGGCTTCGACGACGCGTCGTCGATCGACCCGTCGTCGCCGTCCCGATCGCTGTCGGGCGCGAACATGCCTTCCGTGTCGATGTCGCCGTAGATCTCGTCGATAACGTCCATGTCGAACTCGTCGCGGTAGCCGTCGAACACCTTCCGCCCGTCGCGGAGCCCGATGAACCGCTCGCCGAACTTCCGGGCGAGGTTCACCTGATGCAGGCTGATGACGGCCGTCAGGTCACGCTTGCGCGCGGCGGTCCGGAGGTACCCCATGACCTGCTGGGAGGAGCCCGGGTCGAGGCTCGCGACCGGCTCGTCGGCCAGCAGTATCGTCGGGTCCTGTACCAGCGCTCGGGCGATGCCGACGCGCTGCTGTTGCCCGCCGGACATGCGCTTCGCGCTCTGTTGGGCCTCGTCGAGCAGCCCCACGGTGTCGAGCGCCTCCAACGCTTGGAGCTTGTCCGCCTCGCCCTGCCGCTGGAGCAGGGAGTCGAGGAAGGTGTTCCGGTTGAGCGACCCGGTGAGCGCGTTGGAGTACGCGGTCATCTGGTCGATGATGTTGTGTTGCTGGAAGATCATCGCGATGTCGTTGCGGGGGCTGTTGACGGGCTCGTCGCCGACGCGGATCTCCCCGTCAGTCGGGGTTTCGAGCGCGTTCATACACCGAAGCAGCGTCGACTTC
The DNA here is from genome assembly GCF_002252895.1 of Halorubrum sp. Eb13. Classification (NCBI taxonomy): domain Archaea; kingdom Methanobacteriati; phylum Methanobacteriota; class Halobacteria; order Halobacteriales; family Haloferacaceae; genus Halorubrum; species Halorubrum sp. Eb13. Next base: position 17,159 of record NZ_NHPE01000019.1, read on the forward strand.
CCGGACCCGGAGACGCCGAGCACGATGACGAACTCGCCCTGGGGGACCTCGAACGAGACGTCGTCGAGCGCCACGGTGTCGCCGAACCGCTTCGTGACCCCGTCGACTGTAATACGACTCATTAGGTGTAAAGAGAGGTTGAGAGGTGGTTACGAAAGGTCTTCGAACTCGAGACCGAGCTGGTCGAGCACGTCGCGGATCGGCGCGTAGTCCTCGATGCTACCCTCCTGGACGCCGGTGAACCAGAGCGGCTCGCCGTCGTAGTCGTCGCCGTGACTGAGGTCGTCCTCGGTTACGTTCAGGATGGCCTCCTCGATGTCGGCCTTGACCGGGGCGTCCCAGCTGGACCGCGTCGCCAGCGGCGCGCGCGGGATCGGGTCGGACACCGCGAGCAGCTGGAGCTCCGTCCCGGACGACTCGATCTCGTCGCCGGCGCCCTCGTACTCCGCCGAGATGTCGACGAAGTCCTGGGACATCTCCTCGAACTGCTCCTGCGGGACGTACGGGGCCGAGGAGAAGGCGCCGGTCGTCGCCGCCATCACGTCGTCGCGCTGGACCATCTGCTCTCGCGCCGTGGTGTGGTCGGAGTACTCCGCGTCGAAGTCGTTCGCGTCGCCGTCGGGGGCGTTCCCGATGTCGAGGCCCGCGTTCTGCAGCATGGTGAGGGGGACGAGCGTCCCCGAGACGGAGAGGATGTCGCCCATGTAGATCAGCTCGCCTTCGAGGTCGGAGAGCGACTCGATGCCGCTGTCGGGCGTCGTCGTGGTCGTCGAGAAGTACCGCGCCGCGCCGTACGCGACCCGGACCCCGACGACGTCGAGGATGTCCTCGCCCGCGATGACCGCGGACGGCGAGATGTCCGCGATCTCGCCCTGCTCGTTCCGCATCGCCTGGAGCGTCGCGGTGTAGCTGGCCGCGCGGTCGGACTCGATCTCGACCTCGACCTCGGACTCGAGGTACTCGAACATCGGCTGGTACTGCTGTTCGATCTCCACGTCGGCCTCGGCCGGGTTCAGGATGAACTGCGCGGAGGGCACGTCGTCCGTCTCGCCGGAGGTCCCGCCGTCGCTCCCGTCGGAGCCGTCGGACCCGTCGCTGCCGTCGGACCCGTCGCTGCCGTCGGAACCGTCGCCACCGCCGCCGCCGGAACAGCCGGCGAGCGCGACGACACCGCCCGCGCCCGCTGTCTTGATGAACGTACGCCGGTTCGCCGACCGCCTGTTGTCGGACATACAGGCGTTTGTCTGACTGGCGCGACTAATCGTTTTCTATGTCTCCTATATAGATCCCGCCGATTCGTCCGATTCTCCCGCCGACTCCGTCCGATCGGAGCATCTGGGAACTCGGCCGATCCGGCTGTCGCCGGAATCGCTCCCGCGGCCGAATCAGTACTCGCCGAGCCGCGACTGGCCGCTCCCGCCGTCCGCGCCGCCCGCGCCGCTCAGCTCGCCCGCCCTGGCGATCGTCTCGAAGAAGCCGTCGCGCTGGCTCCGGTCGTACAGCGTCGCCGCCGGGTGGACGGAGAGCAGGACGCGCCGCGACGCGCCCGCGATCCGCGCGTCGACGACGTCTCCCGACTCCGACGTGATCGCCACCGACCGGTCGAGCAGGTGCTCGCTCGGCACCTTCCCCAGCGTCACGATCAGCGCGGGATCGAGCCGGTCGATCTCGCTTTCGAGGTGGCCGCGGCAGTTCGCCAGCTCCTCGGCCGTCGGGTCGCGGTTGTCCGGGGGACGGCACCGGACGCAGTTGGTGATCCGGACGTCCGCCCGCGCGAGGCCGGCGTCCCGCAGCGCCTCGTCGAGCACGTCTCCGGACCGCCCGACGAACGGCTCCCCTTGCTCGTCCTCGTTCGCGCCCGGCCCCTCGCCGACGAACAGGAGGTCGGCGTCGGTCGGCCCGACGCCGTCAACGATCTGACTCCGCGACTCGACGAGCGCCGGACAGCGCTCGCAGGACGGCACCCGGAGCTCGGCGTCGAGCCCGTCCGCGTTCTCGGTCATGCGATCCGATCCGGGCGGCGGCGACATAAGTCCGTCCGCCCGGCCCGCGCTGGACGGAACGTCAGTCCGCCCGATCCGCGCCGGACGGGACGTCAGTCCGCGCCAGACGTCGCCGCGTTCGGTCCCGAGTCGGTCGGTGCCGCCCCGGCGTCGCCGCCCGGCGCCGAGCCGCCGCTCGTCTCCGGTTCTTCGCCCGCCGCCAGCGTCTCCACGTTCGCGAACGCGAAGCCCGCGAAGCCGACGCGCAGGAGCAGGTCGAGGTACTCCAGCGTCACCGTGCCGGTGAACGCGTCGAGCAGCCCGGCGATCTGGAACATCGCCCACGCGATGAGGACCCCGAAGGCGAACAGGACGAGGTTCCGGGTCTTCTTGTAGAACAGCTCGCGGGCCGGCGGCTGGCGGGACGCCGCGCCCGCGATCGGCCCGAAGTAGAGCCAGACCAGCGCGACGTAGCCGACGAGGATGGTTCCGGTGCCCGCCAGCGCGAGGGGCCCCTCGAACACCTCGGCGACGTCGTAGCCGACCCGCATCGCGACGATGAGGGCGACCACGGCGCCGACGTACCGCCGGCTCGTCCCCGCCACGAACGCCGCGAACCCGAACAGGAACGGGTACGCCACGTAGTCGGTGAGCACCTGTCCGCCCTCCAGCGTGCCGTTCGCGACCGAGAACGTCCCGATCCCGGCCCCCCACAGCCCGACGCCGACGGCCGCGGTCGCGACGACCGCGACGAACGGGTAACAGTACCGGCGCAGCGCCGCCGGTTTGCGGCGCGCGAGCGCGAGCAGGACGACGGCGGAGACGGCGTAGATCCCCGCGGACACGAACCGAACCGTGGACGGCTCAATCATCGGCCGTCACCTCCGAGTCGGCGGCGGCGCCCGGCTCGGCCGCCGGTCCGGCGCCCGCGTCCCGTCGCGTCTCGAACTGGTCGAGTCGCTCGGAGAGCGACGCGGTCCGCTCCGAGAGCGCCGTCGCCGTCTCGGCGAGGTCGCCGACGGTCTCGGCGGTGTCGTCCGCGGTCCCCGCCAGCGACCGCGCGCGGTCCGCGGCGTCGGTGGCCGAGGCGTGGACCGACTCGACGCGCGCCGCGACGGACTCGATCCCCTCCGCGCCCTCGTCGGTCGCCCGCGCGATGTCGCCCATCGCCACGTCCACGTCCTCGACGGTCCCGGTGAGCTCCTCGATCGCGTCGCCGGCCGCGCGGACCGCCGCGGTCGTCTCGTCGAGCTCCCCCATCGTCCGGTCCATCTCGCCGGCGACCGCGGAGACGTCCTCGGTCACCTCCCCGATGGTCGCCTCGATCTCGGTCGTCGACTCGCGGGTCTCCTCGGCGAGCCCCTTCACCTCGTCGGCGACGACCGCGAACCCGTCGCCGTCCTCGCCCGCCCGCGACGCCTCGATCGAGGCGTTCAGCGCGAGGATGTTCGTCTGCTCGGCGATGTCGGAGATCACGTCGGTCGTCTCCGCGACCCCGTCCATCCGGTCGTCGAGCCCGGCCACGAGGTCGTCCAGCTCCGCCAGCAGGTCGCCGATCGCGACGATCGCCTCGACCGCCTCGGTCGCGCGCTCCTCGCCCCGCGTCCCGAGCTCGGCGGCGGCGGTCGCGTCGCCCGCCACCTCGTCGGTCGTCGACGCGATCTCCTCGACGGTCGCGGAGAAGTCGTCGGTGTCCCTGGCCGTCTCGCGAAGCCGGTCGGTCTGCTCGTCCAGCTCGTCGGCAAGCGCCCGCATCTCGGCGGCCACCTCCTCGTTCATCCCGGCGACCTCGTCGGCGCGCGTCGCCATCTCCTCGCTGGTCGACTCCACGTCGCTCGCGAACGACTGGATGTCGTCGACGGTCTCCGAGAGCCCGCCCGTCATCTCGTTGTAGGCGGCGGTGATGCGCTCGATCGCGTCGACCTCGCTCTCCTCGGGGAGCCGCCGCGAGAGGTCGCCGTCGGCCGCCCGTTCCATGGCGCCGCCGATCGTCTCGGCGCGCGCCAAGATCTCGTCCGACATCTCCTCCGCCTCCCGGCGGGCCGCCTCCGCCTCCGCCTCGGCGCGTTCGGACTCGGCGACCGCGTCCCGGAGCGACCGCCGGGTGTCGTCGAAAGCGGCGAACAGGCGCCCGATCTCGTCGCCCCGGTCGGAGGTGGCGCGGGCGTCGAAGTCGCCGCGGCCGACCGCCTCGGCCGTCTCCGTCAGCCGCCGGAGCTCGACCGCGACGTTGCCGATCAGTACGATTCCGAGCAGTCCGAGGTTCAGC
>NZ_NHPE01000021.1:0-31135 GCF_002252895.1 Halorubrum sp. Eb13
TCGCTCCCTGCGGTGCTTGCGTCACCTGCGACCGTCTCCCGGCTGGGGCTTTGGAGGTGTTCGCTGGCGGTCCAGTATTAGCCATTCATAATCGAACGGCTGGGGCTTTGACGGTGTTCACCCACCCAATAACGACAACGACGGACCGACGCGAACCGGCCCAACCACCACCGCCCACTTATTCTTCCGTCCCCGCGCCGGCGACGGGATCGAGGGGAACCCTTTTTGATTGGCGGGCGGGTACTCCGCGCCATGACAGAGTACACCGTCGAGTTCGTCGGCACCGGCGAGACGATCGAGGTGGCCGACACGGAGACGGTCCTCGGCTCCTGTATCGAGGCGGGGATCGCCCAAGAGTACTCCTGCCGCGTCGGGATGTGCCTCGCCTGCTCCGCCGAGATCGTCGAGGGCGAGGTGACCCAGCCCGCGGCCCGCGGGCTCACCGACGAGGAGGCCGAGGAGTACGCGCTCACCTGCATGGCGCGCCCGCAGTCCGACCTGAAGCTGGACCGCGGCAAGTACCCGCCGAGCATCGAGGACGAGGAGGCGACCGCGGCCGGCGGGGACACCGACGGCGCCGACGGCGCGGCCGCGGACGACGATTAAAAAAAAGGCCGCTCCGCGGCTCAGTACGGCACCGCGTATAGCGCGACCGCGAGGAACGGGATCAGCGCGAGCAGCATCGCGATCGCGTACCCGAACATCTCCCGCGCTTTGACCTCCGTGATCGCCAGCAGCGGCAGCGCCCAGAACGGGTTCAGCAGGTTCGTGTGCGCGTCGCCGACCGCGTACGCGATCGTCGCCTGCCCGTAGGGGACGCCCAGGCTCTCCGCGGCCTGCAGCACTGAGGGACCGATGACGAGCCACTCGCCGCCGCCGGAGGGAACGAACACGTTCGCGACGGCGCCGACGAGCCAGGCGACGACGGGGTACGTCGCCGCCGTCGACACGTCGAGGAGCGCCTCGGCGAGCAGCAGCGCGAGCCCGGAGTCGGCCATGATCCCCTGAATCCCCGCGAAGAAGGGGAAGAGGAGGACGATGCCGGCCGCCGCGCCGGCGGCCTCGTTGAATCGGTCGCGGTAGTACGCCGGGCGCTGGTAGATGAGGAGGCCGGCGAAGAGGAACCCGAAGTTGACCGCGTTTAGCGTGAACGCCCCGAGCCCCTGCCCGAGGAACTGGTAGGCGACGACGGCGACCCCCGAGAGCGCGATCAGGCCGCCGAGGAGCCGGCTGTTGTTCAGCCGCTCGGCCGGAACGTCGTCGACGCCGGCCGGCGGTTCGTCGACCGGATCGGCGACCTCGGCCGCGTCGGTCCCGCCGTCGGCGGCCCCGTCGAACAGCTCCGCCTCGTCGACGTAGTGCGTGATCCCCTTCGCGCGGCTCCCGGAGGGAGCGAGAACGTACAGCATCGCGCTCGCGAAGACGATAGAGAGGGCGGTGAGGGTAAGCGCGTACGGGTGGAAGATGGTCTCGACGGCGGGCACGGTCGAGGCGAGGAACTCGAAGCCGGTCCCCTCGCCGATGTTGTTCGCGTCGGTCAACTGCAAGGGAGCGGACCCGGAGATGCCCCAGTGCCACGTCAGGCCGAGCCCCATGTAGCCCGCGACCGCCAACAGCGGGTAGTGGACGTCGATCCCCTTCCGGTGCGCGACTTTCCCCATCTCGCGGGCGAAGATCGCGCCCATGATCAGGCTGAATCCCCAGTGGACCCACGCCAGCGACATCGAAATGAAGCCGACGAACGCCGCCGCCTGCGCCCCGGAGTTAGGGACCTCGGCGAGCCGCTGGAGGTGGTCGTTGACCCGCGGGTGATACGCGATGACGAACCCGGTCATCAGGATCAACACCATCTGCATCGAGAACCCGAGGAACGCCCAGAAGCCGCCGTACCAGAAATCTAACAGCTCTACGGCACCCGATCCGGTCGCGATGAGGCCGGCGGCGAAGACGATATACGTCAACAATATTGCAAACACGAAGGGACTTGGCATCCATCGCTCCACGACCGTTGAGATACTGAATCCGATACGTTCGACGACCCCGGCCTCGTCACTTGCCGCCATGCGAATGGTATCCAGTATCCTACAGTATAAATAATGGGATACCGCACCGCCACCTCACGCGGAACGGTCCGGGCGGAGGCGGAGGCTCATTCGACGCGCTCGAACCGGTGGCGGACCACCTCGGCGTCGTCGTCCCAGTCGAAGTTCCCGCCGTGCGCGCGGACCATCCGCTCTTTGTACGCCTCCAGCGACGGCGACCCCTCTCGCTTCGCGTCGGCGTCGGTCATGTCGCCGAGGGTGCGCTCGGTGACCTCGGTGAGCTCGAACGTCGCGCTGTCGATATCGAAGATGTCGCCCTCCTCACCGTACTGGTTCCCGCGGTGGAGCTGGGTCACATCTCCGTCGAGCGCGGCCTGCTTCACACGGTCGTTCGGGAGCAGGTCCGCTGGATCGTTCTCGGACATGGCCGTTCGTTGGGCGCGGATCCGCTTATAATCGCTGCCGGCGGGATCCGCTCGGCGTCAGGAGTACTCCGCAGTCAGTTCTTTTTCTGGCCCTTCTTCCCTTTCTGCCCGGCGTTTCCGCTCGCTGTCTGGGGGATCTCGGCCGTCCCGCGAACCGGTCGACCCGTGTCGCTCCGCTTCGCGAGGAACCGGACCCGAACGCTGCCGTCCGATCCGCCCGGCGCCGTGTCGACGCCGGTCCCGTCCGCGGGGAACACGAAGGTCGTCCGATTACCGCGCTGGACGACCTGCCGCGGCTCCGCGCCGCCCGCGCGGTTCACGTCGTAGAACCAACCGCACCGCACGGAGCCGTCCTCGATAGCGTCGGCCGTGATTCCGTCGACGGTCACTCGGTAGTTCTCCCCGGCACGCTTGACCGAGACGTCGACCTCCTCGCCTTGCGGGTGCGGGAGCGCGCGGTTCGTGATCGGCGGCACAAGGTAGTTCCCGCGAACCTTCGTCTCGAGATAGTTGACGATGCCGCTGTCGGGGCCGGCGCCGATTTTCTCGTCGTCGATACGGTCCTCGCCGGTCAGCCCGAACGCCTTCGAGTCGAACTCGACGCCGTTCATCGCCTGCCGGATGTACGCCATGTACGGGTTGAACCGCATCAGAGAGATGAAGAGGTTCCCGGGCGTCTGCTGGTCGGTGGTCGCGACGTCGCGTCGGAGCAGCACCTGTTCCGCCTCCTGGTTCCCGTCGTGGCCGTCCAAGTCGTCGTCGCGCTCCTCGGCCGGCAGTATCTCGTCGCGCTCGCTCCCGGACAGGCGCTCTCGCCCCTCCTCGGTGAGTCGCGTCTCCAGGTCGAACCGGGCCCGGGAGAGCTTCTGCGCGTGGCCGGCCACGCCCGCGTCGTCGTAATCGTCGACCGTCTGCTCGGCCTTGTCGGTCTCGCCGCCCAGCTCCCGCAGCGGCGTGTCGCCCGGCGCGCTGCTGTCTCCGAGGTTCTCACCGACCGTCCCGGTGTTCTCATCGGTGTGGTCGGGCGAGAACATTCGCTCGCGGCGGCCCTCTGTGTCGTTCTCGTCGTAGAAGCGGTCGAGGTCGATGTCGAGCTTCGAGACGTGCTGGATGGTCCCCTGTGCGAATGCACCCGGCGGGTGCGGCACGACGAGGTTCTGGTCCTCGAGGATCGTCGCGTTGTCCTCGCGGGGAATGCTGTTGCGGTAGAGATCGTTGAACCCCATCGTCAGCTCCGCCTCCGGGTCGTCCGGGATGCGGTCCGGGTCGAAGTCGGTGTCGGACTCGAGCTCCTCGGTGATCGTCTCGTGGCCGGCGAATCCGGTCCGGCGATAAGGGTACTCGGTCGGGCGGCCGCTCCCGTCACCGGCCGTCTCGAGGACGCCCGAGAACGTGGCGTCGAACTCGACGGTGTCGCCGTCCATCTCGGCTTCGCCCCCCCATAGCAACTCCTCGACGGCCATGATATTCTGCGCGTTGTTGCTGGCGAGGTGCAGACAGACCTCCGCCTCGTCGGCGTGGGGGTCCTCGTGGTCGAGGGTCACGCCGGGGGTATCGATGAGCTGCTTCGGCCGCAACAGCCCCGGCTTGACGACCTTCCCCTTCGGACTCAGTCCCCTCGGTAGGTCCGCGTCGAACCGGTCGAAGTAGGCGGGCGAGTAGCCGATGGTGAACAGGACGCCCTCGCTGGCCCACTCGAAGTGGCGCTCGATCTCGCGGAGCACCTCTTCAACCGTCGCTCGGTCGGCGGCGCTCGGCTCCTCCTCCTTGCCGGGCACGTAATTCAAGTGTAGCGTCACGTGGTGAGAGGGATGGGCCGTGACGCCGCCCTCGGAGATGTCCGTCTCGAAGCCGTCCCACGCGTGCTGTCTGTTGTCCCGTGCTTCGGCGCCGATCCGGGCTCCCCCCTCGGCCGAGACCGTCTCCGGCACCCCGTACAGTCCCGTGGCGGTCGTCAGCGCGCTCGCTCCCCCGATCGCGAGCGCTGACTTCATGAACGACCGTCGCTCGATTCCCCTGTCGGACGACACGCTCGAACCGTCGTTGACGTCGTCGGCGTGACCGTCCGTCGCCTCCTCGTCGTTCCCGTTCGAATGATACGGGCAGCCCATGCCATCGATTTACAAGGACTATTCATATTTAATATTTAACATATTACTACAGTCGCTTAGAAACGAAATTATTCCGGCTGAAACACCTCTTCTGTATGGTTTGGGTTTGCGCAATATTTGAGCGAGCGTTATGTTTATTTACAAATGTTTAGAGTATGATTGCAGAATAAAACATCCCGAAATGAATTGGTCAGTGCGATTCGTAGCGCCCGACGATACGTGAGACACCGGCGCATTCGTGAAACTGAGCCGACATTACGTATCTCGAAACCGGCGCTGACGGCGGTGTCCACTTTCGTGATCACCGAATTGGCGGGCCGAGCCGAGGGATTCAAGATACTGCCGACCCCCTTCTCCGACGATGCGTCAGGACCACCTCATCACCGCGACACAGCTCTCGCGGGATGACATCGAGGCGGTGCTCGACCGGGCCCGGGAGGTCGCCGACGACCCCGCCGCCTTCGCGGACCGGCACGCCGGGCGGGTGCTCGCGCTCTGCTTCTTCGAGCCGAGCACGCGGACCCGGATGAGCTTCGACAGCGCGGCCAAACGTCTCGGCATGAACACCGTCGACATGGGCGACGTCGACTCCTCGTCGGTGTCGAAGGGGGAGTCGCTCTCCGACACCGTCCGCGTCATCGAGGGCTACGGCGACGCGCTCGTCCTCCGGCACCCGAGCGAGGGCGCCGCGAAGCTGGCCGCCGAGCACGTCTCCGTCCCCGTCGTCAACGCCGGCGACGGCGCCGGCCAACACCCCTCCCAGACCCTCCTCGACCTCCACACCATCCGCGAGAACCACGGGCTCGACGACCTCACGGTCGGGATCATGGGCGACCTGAAGTACGGCCGCACGGTCCACTCGCTGGCGGCCGCGCTCACGGAGTTCGACGCCAACCAGCACTTCATCAGCCCCGAGTCGCTGCGGCTCCCGCGGTCGGTCCGGTTCGACCTCCACGAGACCGGCGCGCAGGTGCGCGAGCACACCGACCTCGAGACCGTGCTCGGCGAGCTCGACGTGCTGTACGTCACCCGGATCCAGAAGGAGCGGTTCCCCGACGAGAACGAGTACCACCGCGTCGCCGGCGAGTACCAGATCGACGCCGAGACGCTCGAAGACGCCGCCGACGACCTCACCGTCATGCACCCGCTCCCGCGCGTCGACGAGATCGCGCCCGACGTCGACGAGACGGACCACGCTCGCTACTTCGAACAGGCGCACAACGGGATCCCGGTGCGGATGGCGCTGCTCGACACCCTCATGCAGAACGCGGAGGCCGCCGAGGGAACGGAGGTGGGCCGATGAGCGACCACGAGCTCCGCGTCTCGAAGATCCGCGACGGGACCGTGATCGACCACGTCGAGGGCGGGCAGGCGCTCAACGTGCTGGCGATCCTCGGGATCGACGGCTCCGAGGGGTTCGGCGTCTCCGTCGGGATGAACGTCCCCTCTGACCGGCTCGGCCGCAAGGACATCGTGAAGGTCGAGGAACGGGAGCTCTCGCAGTCCGAGGTCGACGTGCTCTCGCTCATCGCCCCCGAGGCGACGATCAACATCGTCCGGGACTTCGAGGTCGTCGAGAAGAACCGCGTGACGCGTCCCGACACGGTGACCGGCGTGCTCTCGTGTCCGAACCGGAACTGCATCACGAACGCCGACGAGCCGGTCGACACCCGGTTCGACGTCGTCGCCGACGGCGTCCGCTGCGACTACTGCTCGACGATCCTGCGCGCCGACATCGCCGACCACATCGACGTCTGACCCGAGCGAGGTGGGGTGGTTTTCGGCCGTCGGCCACCCGGTCCGTCCGACGCTCCGGTAGGTTTTAGCGCCCGCCGCTCGATGCGTCGGACATGAGCAAGAAACTGAAGCTCGTTCTGGTCCTGTCGCTCGTCACGCTCGCGTACTTCCTGTTCGCCGGCGACAAGGAGCCGGTGACCGTCGAATAGCGAGCGGCGCGACCGCGCACCGACTCCGACCGATCCCCGCGGGCGGATGCCCGCCGTTTTTACCCCGCAATCGCGTAGCGACGGGTATGTACGGGGTCGTCACGCGCAACGCCGACGAGGTCGAGATGGAGCCGTTCGACCTCGGCTTCTACGAGGTGAAAGACGTCACGGGGCGGTCGGCCGCGCCGCTCCCGAACGCGGTGAACATGGTGTCGTGTTTCGGAGACAACGCCGCTGCCGGCGAGAACCCGGACCTCGTCCCCGTCGACGAGCGCGGCGAGCCGGCGACCCGCGACCGCGACTACTTCGACTGGGCGTACATCTGCCCGACGCACCCGGAGTACCGCGAGGGTCTGCTGGAGATAATCGAGGACTGCGCCGCCGAGAGCGACGACGTGCGCCTCGACGACGTGGGGTTCCCGCGCGAGGGGTTCTGTCGCTGCGACCGCTGCGAGCGGCTGTTCGCCGAGAGCGACCGCGAGCGCTGGAGCGACTGGCGCGCCGACGTCATCACCGGGTTCGTCGCCGACGCCGCCGAACTGGTCCCCGGCCGCGTGCTGCTCACGCTGTACCCCGACCCGTATCCAGGCCACCTCAGAGCGCGCGCCGGCCTGGACCTCGATCGACTCGCCGACCACGTCGACGAGTTCGTCGTCCCGCTGTACGACACCGAGTACGCGACGACCTACTGGCTGGAGGCGATCGCCCGCGGCTTCCGGACGCGGCTCGGCGGCGACTATGACGTCCACGGCGCGCCGCCGGAGACGCCGTTCTCGCTGGAGCTGTACGCGGTCGACGTCGCCGTCGACGACCTGATCCACGCGACCGAGGTCGCCGAGACGTACGCGAAGGACGTCTTCTTCGGGTACGACGCCAACAACGCGGCCGCCGCGCTCCGCCGGAAAGACGCGGACGGACGCGACGGCGAGGTCCACCGGCCGGACTGATCGCGACGGCGATTCGGGGGCGCCTCGCGAGCGCCTCGTCCCGGCGGCTCTGTGAAGGAGGGTTTATATACCGTCGCGGCCGACCCCTACTCGACCGGCCGCCGGCGTGCGACACACCGGTCGTCTCGCGTTCGCGCGAGGCGGTCGCCTTTCAACGTCCGCGCCGTAGCGGCGGTCGTCCTACAGTCGTGAGCCGCCGGCTCGTCCGAGACAGCGGCGACTCACCGGTCGACCTCGCCCATGATCGTGTCTAAGCTCCCCAGCGACGCGATCAGGTCCGGAATCGCCTCGCCGTCGGCCATCTCGGGAAGCGCTTGGAGGTTCGAGAAGGAGGGCCCGCGGATCTTGAAGCGGGCGGGCTCGTCGGTGCCGTCCGCGCGAATGTAGATGCCGAGCTCGCCCTTGGCGGCCTCGACAGCGCGATAGATCTCCGTGTCGTCGTCCGGTCGGAGCGTGCGGGGCACGTTCGCCTGAACCGTCCGCTCGTCTTCTGGCCAGTCCTCGAGCAGGTCGACGCACTGCTCGACGATCTTCGCGGACTCCTCGACTTCGCGCATCCGGACGAGCAGGCGACTGTAGTTGTCGCAGCCGTCTTCGGTGACGACGTCCCAGTCGAGGTCGTCGTAGTAGCCGTACGGGTCGTCGCGGCGCAGGTCGTAGTCGACGCCCGACCCGCGGAGCACGGGCCCCGTGCAGCCGTACTCCTTCGCGACCTCCGGGGGGAGAACGCCGGTGTCGACCGTGCGCAACTGGAGGATCTCGTTGCGAGTGAGGAGGTCGTGGTACTCCTCCAGCCGACGCGGGAGGCCGTCGAGGAACGTCCGCACCGTCGAGAAGAACTCCTCGCGGGGTTCGGGGAGGTCCCAGGCGACGCCGCCGAGCCGGAAGTAATTGAACATCAGCCGCTGGCCCGTCAGGTCCTCTAAGACGTCCTGGACCCGTTCGCGCTCCTGGATCGCGTACATGAACGTCGCGGTGAAGTCGCCGATCACGTCGAGCGCGTACGCGCCCATCGCCAGCATGTGCGAGAGGATCCGGCTGCACTCGGCGCCCATCGTCCGGATGACCTGCGCGTACTCCGGCACCTCGATATCGGCGAGGTCCTCGGCCGCGCGGGCGTACGCCCACTCGTTCAGCAGGCCGCCACCGCCCCAGTCCCAGCGGTCGGGGTACGGCATGATCTGATGGCGGTACGTCCCGGACTGGGCCATCTGCTCCTCGCAGCGATGGATGTAGCCGATGTCCGGCTCCACGCCGACGACGTCCTCCCCGTCGAGCGTGACTTGCAGGTGGAGGACGCCGTGGGTCGCCGGGTGGTGCGGTCCGATGTTGAGGAGCATCGTGTCGCTCCCGGTCGCCGCGGACGATCCGGGTTCGACGGGCTCGTTCTCGGACAGCGCCGCGATCTGCGGGCGGTCCTGGTCGTACCCCATCGAGAGGGGGTGGCCCTGCCACGTCTCGGGCAGGAGGATCCGCCGGTGGTCGGGGTGGTCGTCGTACCGGATCCCGACGAGGTCGTACGCCTCCCGCTCGTGCCAGTCGGCGGTGCGGAACACGGGCTCGGCCGACTCAGAGACCGGGTCGTCCTTGTCTGCGGGGACGACGACGCCGACCTCCCGAGTCGGGTCATCGAACGATCGGAGGTGGTAGATCGACTCGTACCGGTTCTCGTACTCCTGCGCGGTGACGCAGGCGAGGTGGTCGAATCCGGCTTCCGATTTCAGCCTCGAGAGCGCCGCTTGAACCGCGTCCGGGCGAATCCGAGCGGCGGGCGCGTTCAGGTGCGTCTCGCGTGCCGTGACCAGTTCACGGATCGACGAGAACGGGTCACCCTCCGCGTCGGCGTCCTTCCGTTCGGTCAGCGCGTCGGTCGACATACTCCAACGAACGCGGCCGGAGGACCCGACGCTTCTGCCGGCTCAGTGCGGGTTTTTATAACCTCACCGTCGCCATCGCCTGGCGTGAAGTATCTCCGGATCGAACTCAGATATCCGCCTGACCTCATCCATCCGATACACCGGCTGATCGACGAGTCGGACGCGGTGGATCGGGACGTGCTCCTCCACGGAACGGTCCTCGACGAACCGGACGACACGTTCCTGTTCTACGTGGAGGGCGACATCGACGTGTACACCGACGCTCTTCGGTCAGTCGACCGGATCCGGGAGTTCGAGGTCACCCGGATCGACGAGACGGGCCACTACGTCTTTCTCACGCAGCGACGCGACGCGGTCGACGAGGCGATGTTCGGCCCGCTCCAGCGGACCGGCGTGGTCGTCGTCCCCCCGGTCGACTTCCGCCCGAACGGGGTCGCTCGGCTGACGCTCATCGGGACACAGGGGCCGCTAGGCGACGCGCTCGCGGATCTCCCCGACCGGATCGAGACCACGGTCCTCCGGATCGGCGAGTACGACTGGCGGCAGGACCTCTTCGACCCGGGACTGACCGACCGGCAGTTCGACGCCCTCGCGGCCGCCGTGGAGTGCGGCTACTACGAGTCCCCGCGGAGGGCGACCGTCGAGGCGGTCGCCGAGCGGATCGACGCCGCTCCGAGCACTGCGTCGGAACACCTCAGGAAGGCCGAATCGGCCGTGATGACCGCGTTCATGGAGCTTCGCGACGTGCCGTGAGGCCGAGAGGCCGCGTGTGAGCGGCCCGCGTACCGCCGCTAGTGAACCGTCCGGTCGTCGCTCGTGTCGATCGCTTCGATCGGGTCGGCGTTGCCGAACTCCGGGTTCGGACCGTCACCCGGTTCCGCCCAGTCGACCGCGTTCCGGAGCACCCGTCGGACGTCGTCGTTGTAGTAGACCGGGTACGTCTCGTGGCCCGGGCGGAAGTAGAACACCTTCCCGTTGCCGCGGCGGTAACAGCAGCCGGAGCGGAACGTCTCGCCGCCGGCGAACCAGGAGTTGAAGACGAGCGTGTCGGGCGCCGGGATATCGAACCGCTCGCCGTACATCTCCGCCTCCTCGACCTCGATGTACTCGCCGATCCCGTCGGCGATCGGATGGCCCGGCTCGATCGTCCAGAGCCGCTCCGTCTCGGCGGCCTCCCGCCACTTCAGCGAACAGCTGGTGCCCATGAGCCGCTTGAAAATCTTCGAGTAGTGCGCGGAGTGGAGCACGAGGAGTCCCATCCCGTCGAGCACGCGCTCGTGAACGCGGTCGACGACCTCGTCGCGCACCTCGTCGTGGGCGGCGTGGCCCCACCACGTGAGCACGTCGGTGTCGTTTAAGACCTCCTCGGTGAGGCCGTGGTCGGGGCCCTCGTCGAGGGTAGCGGTGCGGACGTCGTGGCCCGCCTCCTCGAAGACCTCCGCGAGAACCGCGTGGATCCCGTCGGGGTAGAGGTCGGCGACGACGTCGCTCTCGCGCTCGTGGCGGTACTCGTTCCAGACCGTGACGCGTGCCATATCGTTCCTGCTCCCCGAATCGACTTGTAGGATCGTATCCGGAGCGAAAACGATTGAAGCGGCGGCGCGCGCCTCTGAGCGCCCGAAGGGCGCGAAGAGCGCGTGCGAGGGACGCCGCGAGCGCCTTTATAAGGCGCGAGCGGCGAGGCTGGGGAGGCGTGAGGTGCGGTTGCCGTGCGAGACGGGGCGGGACTCGAAGGGGCGGCCGCGAGACGGGGGCAGGCGAAGCAAGGACCGCAGGGAGCGAGCATCGCGAGCGACCGAGGACCGCAGCGAGCGTGCGCCCGTCTCGCGGCCGGGGCTTTGGAGGTGTTCTCCGTCGACCCGTCGATCCCGATTTATAAACAGTCGGTCAGAGGCTCGGTAGCGGTCACTCAAGTAGTATATAAATAACCGACAACCGATTATCCCGAGAACTCGGACTCGCTCACCCGGACGACGACCGTCTCCTCCACGTCGCGGAGGTCGTACTCGGGCGTCTCGCCCTGTTTCCGGCGGACGTACAGCGGCTCGACCGGCCGGCCGTCCACGAGTCCGAACACCTTCAGGCGCTGGTCGGTCTCCTCGGGCGGGACGGCGCCGTCGCGGACCTCGCGGGCGAGGTCGCGGGAGAGCCACTCGTCGGTCGAAATCGACGGCTCGCGGACGAGCGCCTCGTCGACGAAGCGCACGAGGTACCAGTTGAGGTCGTTCAACAGCGCGACCGCGGCGCCGAGGCTCACGGTGTCGACGGCGAGGCTGTTCGCGAACGGCTCCTCGATGTCGTACGTCGCGAGCGCGTCCCTGGCGGTCTCGCGAGACAGCAGCTCGTAGGTGAGGTTGACGTCCGGATCGCCGAGGAGACACACCCGCGTCACACGCTATCGGTCTCGCCGGCTCCTCAAATCGGTTGCGGTCGTCGGGGGGCGAGGCGGAGCGACCCTCCGGTCCCGCCGCTCAGAACGTCGAGACGTCGCCGTCGATGACGCTCCGGGTCACGTCGGTGACGTCGGCCAGTTCTCGGTCGACGATCGTCAGGACCTCCGCCTCGATGTCGCCGAGCGCGACCCCCTCCTCGGTGACGAGCTGCGCGTCGGCGACGTGCGGCTCGTCGATCGGGCGGCCGATCTGCGAGAGCAGGCGCACCTGCAGGTCGCGGATCCCGTCGACCTCGTCGGTGACCGACTCGGCGATCCGCGTCGACAGGAGGTTGTATATCTTCCCGATGTGGTTGACGGGGTTCTTGCCGGAGGTCGCCTCCATCGACATCGGCCGGTTCGGAGTGATGAGCCCGTTCGCGCGGTTCCCGCGCCCGACTGACCCGTCGTCGCCTTGCTCGGCCGAGGTGCCGGTGACGGTGAGGTACACCGACCCCTCGTCGTAGTCGTCAGCGGTGTTCACCTCGACGTGGACCTCGCGGTCGGTGTGGTCCTGAGCGAGCCCGGTGACGAACTCGCGCACGTCGTTGACGGCGTCGTCGTACGCGTCCAGCCCGTCCACGTACCGGTCGACCATCGCGGCCGCGACCGTGATGTCGATCCGGTCGCCCTCGCGCTTGCCCATGATCTTCACGTCGGGGCCGAGCTCGGGGTGCTCGTCGTGATACCGGCCGTTGAGCGCTCGCTCGGCCTCGTGGACGATCGTCTCCGTCTCCGTGAGCGGGGCGTGACCGACGCCGAAGGAGGTGTCGTTCGCCATCGGCACCTGCTGGGTCTCCTCGCCGAAGACGTCCTGGAGGTCGCCCGAGCCCTCGCCGAGTTTGACGTCGACGACGACGTCCGTTCCGTACTCCAACTCCGGGATGGCCTCGGCGAGGTAGTCGCGGGCGGCCGCCAGCGCGGTCGAGTCGACGGGGAGCTGCTCGCCCTCGTACTCCTTCGTGGCGCGGCCGACGATGAGCAGGTAGATCGGCTCGACGACCTCGCCGCCGCCGTACGCGGGGGCGGCGCGGCCGGCGACGAGCTGCGTCTCGTCCGTGTTGTAGTGGAGCACCTTGCCGACGCGGTCCAAGTAGAGCTGCGAGAGCGCCCGCGACACCGACTCCGCGACGCCGTCGCAGATCGAGTCAGGGTGTCCGATACCCTTCCGCTCGACGATCTCGACCTCCTGGTCCTCGACGGCCCGCCGGTCGAGGCGGCTGACCTGAATGTTCCGGTCCATTACCTCTCGGTACTCCGTGGGTCGCAGTATAACTTGCGGAAACCTCCCGCGCCCGGGTAATGCTTCGAGGTAATTGTTTGGCAGATGTTGACGCTACTTCGCCCCCGGCCGTCCGACCGAGCGACCGCGCTCTCTCGTCGGCGCTCAGCGGACCGCCTCGTACGCCTCGCCCATCGCGTCCAGCGCCTCGCGGAGTTCGCTCTCGTCGGTCGCGTACGAGATCCGGGCGTGGCCGCGGCCGTGTTCGCCGAACGCCTCGCCCGGGACGACGATCACCCCGCGGTCGATGCACTCGTCGACGAACCCCTCGGGAACGCGTGGCATCGCGTAGAAGGCGCCCTGCGGGGTCGGGCAGTCGAGGCCGATCTCGTCGAACCCCTCCAGGAGCAGGTCGCGGCGGCGTTCGAAGGAGGCCGTCATCTCGTCGACGATCCCGCGGTCGCCGCGGAGCGCGCCCTCCGCCGCGTACTGGGCCGGGGCCGACGCGCAGGCCTGCGCGTACTGGTGGACGCGCAGCATGCGCTCCACGCGCTCGTCCGAGCCGTACACCCAGCCGAGCCGCCAGCCCGTCATCGAGAACAGCTTCGAGGCGGAGTTGACGACGACGACGCTGTCCGTCTCCGCGAACTCCATCGGCGAGTAGTGCTCGCCGTCGAAGACGGTGTACTCGTACACCTCGTCGGAGATACAGAGCACGTCGTGCTCGTCCGCGATCCGCGCGAACTCGCGCACGTCCGCCTCGGAGGATACCGCGCCGGTGGGGTTGCCGGGCGAGTTCACCACGAACGCGGCGGTGTCGTCGGTGATCGCCGCCTCGATCGCGGCCGGGTCGATCGTGAGGTCGTCGCGCAGCGGCGCGGGGACGGGCTCGCCGCCCGCGAGCTTCGTGAGGGCGTCGTAGGAGACGAACCCCGGGTCCGGGATCACGACCTCGTCGCCAGCGCTCACGTGCGCCTCCATCGCGACGTGGAGCGCCTCGCTCCCGCCCGCGGTGGCGATCACGTTCGCGGGGTCTAAGTCGATCCCCTGGTCCCCCCGGTGCTTCTCCGCGATCGCCTCCCGGAGCGACCGGATCCCCTTGTTCTCTGTGTAGGCGTCCGCCTTCCCGTCCTCGATCGCGTCGACGGCCGCCCGACGCGCGTGCGCCGGCGTCGGGAAGTCGGGCTGTCCGAGCCCGAGGTTGATCGCGTCGTCGCCGGCCGCCTCGAACACCTCGCGGATCCCGCTGATGGAGATCCGCTCGACCCTGTCGGAGAAGTTCGGCATATCCGTTCGGGGGCGCCGCCGGGAGTTAGTTCTTGTCACGTCCGCGCTCTCGACGGGGAGGCGCGGCCGGCGGTCACCGCCGCCGGTCCCACACCGGTCGACGGCTCTCCTCGCCGGGACCGCGGTAGAGCGTGCCGTCCTCGTCGAGCGGGAGCGCGAACCGCCCGCGGAGCACGCTGAGCACCTCGGTCGGCTCGGCCCGGAGGAGCGCCTCGTCGACCGCCCTGAGACGGAACTGGGGGCGCCCCGGCCCCATCGGCATCTTGATCGACTCGATCAGCTTCCGCTCCACGAGCGCCCGGCGGTCGTCCGTGAGCTCCTGACCGGGCGCGATCGCGACGCGGCCGCCGTCGGGACCGACCCCGTCGGCGCCGATCCCGGCGCTTCCGGGTTCGTTTCCGGCGCTTCCGGATTCGTCGCCGGTGCTCCACTCGCCGTCGATCCATCGGCGGAGGTCCCGGAACAGATGGTCGTGTCGGGCCGCCAGCGCGACGAACAGGGCCCGATCCGTGACGGTCCCGACTCGGCCGACCGCCCCGTAGTCGAGCGCGTCGAGGACCGCGGCGACGTCGTCCGCGAAGCGGTCGTCGAGGACTCCGCGCGCCGCGGCCAGCAGCCGGGTACGCGAGGGCATCCCGACGGGCGCGGGCGCCGCCGCCTCGAACCGAGCCGATGCGGCGCCGCGCGCGGCGGCGGTCGCGTCGCCCGTCTCGGAGACGAGCGTCCGGTCCGCGCGGGGGCCGGCGACGGCGTCGACGCGGTCCGGCGTCGCGAACACGAGCGAACGCGGTGCGGTCTCGGCCGCCGAGGCGTCGCCGGCGGAGACGGCCTCGCCGGTGAGCGTCCGCAACTCGATCGATCCCTCCGTGACCGACTCGGCCACGGCGGTGCCGAGGACGAACGCCCTCTCGAGCGCGTCGACCGCGCCGGGGCGACAGGCGACCCGCCACGGCTCGCCGTCGGCGGTACGGCTCCGAGCCGCGAGGACAGACGGAAGGAGCCCGAGCGGGACGCCGACGGCGACGACGCCGGACCGCCCCGCGAGCGCCGACTCGATCGAGCCCGCGAGCGCGTCGCCGTACTCGTCGATCGCGACGGCGACCTCGGATGGCTCGGTCGGGGGGTCGCCGCCGGTGGCGGCGGCGGCGGCGCTGTCGTCGCCAGCGGCGGCGCCGTCGCCGCCCGTCGAGGGAGCCATACGGACCGGTGCGTCGGGACCGGAAAGAACGTTGCGCCGGCTCAGGGCGCTCGCGCGAAGACGAGGTAGCCGGTGTGGCCGACGCCCGCGGTGGAGGGGCGCGAGCCGCGCTCCGAGAAGTCCATCTCGCGCTGGATCGTCTCCAGCGTCTCGATACCGTCGAGACCGACATCACGAGCGGCGAGGGCCGCCTCGCGGGTACCCTCGACGAACGGGGAGTAGACGGCGAGACAGCCGCCGGAGACGAGCAGTTCGTCGGCGCGCTCGACGACGGCCGGCGCGTCCCCGGTGTCGAGCGTGAGCGCGTCGAACGGCTCGTCCTCGGCGAGGTCGTCCAGCTCCTCGGTGAGGTCGCCGGTGCGGACATCGACGCGGTCGGCGACCCCCGCGGTCGCCATGTTGGCGCGGGCGACGTCGGCGAACTCGGCGTCGATCTCGTAGGTGGTCACGTCGGCGCCGGCCCGGCCGAGGTAGGCGGCGAGGATCCCCGTCCCGGTGCCGGCGTCGAGGACGCGGTCGCCGCCAGACGCACCGGTGTGGCCCATCACGAGCCCCACGTCGCGGGGCATCATCGGGGCGCCGGTGCGTTCGAGGTGGTTGAACAGGTCCGGCCCGCGGAGCTCGCGGACCGCGAAGGCGGTGCCGAGGTGCGTCTCGACCGTGTCGCCGCCCTCGACGTCTTCGGGGACCTCGAGCACGCCGAGGTCGGTGCCGAACTCCTCGCCGGGCTCTAGCAGGTACTCCCGGTCCTCGTGAACGAGGAGGTACGCGGCGTCGGTCACGCCGAACCGGTCACTCCAGCTCCGCGATGGCGGCGGCGAGGTCGCCGTCGTTGTCCTCGAGCGCCTCGCGGGCCGTCGACTGCGGGACGCCCGCGCGCTCGGCGACCAGCGCCACGTCCTCGTCGGGGATACCGACGTCGGCGGCCTCGTCGGTCTCGTCGGCCGCGCTGGCGGATCCGCCCTCGACCGCCGAGGGGCCGCCCGCGCCCGCGTCGGCGACCTCTTCCGGGGAGCCGACGATCTGGTAGGTCTCCTGGCCCTGCGCGTCCATCTTGGTGACTTGGGCGCCGTCGAAGACGAGGTCGCCGTCGGCCGTCTCGATGACGACCCGCTCGGCGTCGAGCTCCTCGACGTCGATCCCCATCTGTTTCATCATCTGTTTCATCTTCCGCGGGTTCATGCCGCCTCCTCCGAACATACCAGCGAGTTCGGCCGGACGACACAAAAAGGGTGGCGACACGGGACGACCCCCTCGTCGACCGGCGGACCGCGGCCGTCGCGACGGGCGCCGAGCCGGCCGCCGCGGGGGCCGCGCACGAGACGGCGAACGGCGCCGGGACGACTGGGTTCATACGTCCCGAACACCACCTGCGGGTATGTATCTCGCCGACCGGACCTGGCCGGAGCTCGGGGCGAAGCTGTCGGACGAGTCCGTGGCGCTCGTTCCCCTCGGCTCCACCGAACAGCACGGCCCGCACCTCCCGCTCGCGACCGACCACCTCATCGCCGAGGCGCTCGCGAGCGCGGCCGCCGAGGAGACCGGCGTCGTCCGCACGCCGACGGTCGACGTGGGCGTCAGCCCGCACCACCGGCAGTTCCCGGGGACGATGTGGGTCGACCCGCCGGAGTTCCGGGACTACGTCGAGGGGTTCACCCGCAACCTCGCGTACCACGGGATCGACCGGGTAGTCTACGTGAACGCCCACGGCGGCAACGTCCAGCACCTCCGCGAGGTCGCGCGCCGACTCCACGAGGACGGGACGACGTACGCGTTGGAGTGGATGTGGGACGAGTCGATCCCGGAGCTCGTCGACGAGCTGTTCGAGCACAACGGCCCGCACGCGGGGCCGAAGGAGACCGCCATGATCACCCACATCGCCCCCGAGCTCGTCCGCGAGGACCAGTTCGAGAACGCCCGCGACGACGGGCTCGTCCACCTCGAGGAGTCGGACGCGATGGTCCACGGCGCCCGGACGTTCTTCGACTCGGTCGACAACTCCGCGAACGGCGCCTTCGGCGACCCGACCGACGTGACGCCCGAGAAGGCGGCGCGGCTGTTCGAGGCGGCGACCGACCAGCTCGTACGGCTCGTGGAGTGGCTGGAGGCGCGCGACCGCGAGGAGCTGCTGCCGAAAGCCCGCGTCGAGTCGTCGCCGTACTAGTCGCGGCCGGGCAGCACCGAGTCGAGCGCGGCGTCCGCCTCCTCCCGCCGTCCGTCGAGAACGTCGAACTGCTCGCCGCGACGACGTTCGAGCCACCGCAGCAGGCGAGCGGCCCAGTCCAGCTTCCGCGCCTTCATCGGGCCGACGTCCGGGTCGTCGAACTCCCACCCCGGAAAGACCAGACGGCCGGCACCGACGTGGTCGGCGAGGAAGGCGGCGCGGTCGCCGTCGGTGAATCCGCCGGTGTTGACGACGACTCCCGTCGGCGCCGCCTGCGTCGTCGCCAGCGTCCACTCGTCGTCGAACCGAGGGAGCCACTTCCGGACCGCGGGGAGGTTGTCGCCGTGGGCGTGGGCGGCGACCGGCACGCCCTCGCGCGTCAACGCGGCCGCCGTCTCCGGGTTCTTGTCGAGGTCGGTCACCATGCAGTCGACCGCGACGCCCCGCTCCCGGAGGACGTCGGCGGCGGTCGAGGCGGCGACGACGACGTCGGCGCCGCGGGCGAGGTCGACATCGTCGGCGAGTCTCGGCGCCGCGCCGGCGACCGCGACCGTCGCGCCGCGCCAGTCGCCGAGGCGGTCGAGCGGGAAGGGGGTCGCCAGCCCGGCGGCGACGTCGCGGGCGCGCTCGTCGTCGGCCCGCTCGAAGCCGAAGTCCGCGAGGATCGCCTCGTAGACCGGCTCGAACGTCTCGAAGTTCACGCTCGCTCCCCCGTGTTCGGGCGGGCGGATCGGTCGGCCCGCCCCGGCGCCGCGCAGCGCCGCCGCTGGCGGGGTGGAATATGGTATGGGCCGGAGTAGCACAGAGTACCCCTACCCGCGTGCCCCTCCGGCGTCCGGTCGATTGGTTGTCTGCACGACGGCATAAACTTTCTCTTACTTCCAGCCGGCGTCTATCGTTTCGAGCGCGGTATCGAGCGCGACTGACACGCCGGAAACCGCGGCCGTGACCGCTGAGAGCGCGGTCGGCGTACAGATCAGAAGTCCCGTGGATCCGGTCCCGTCGGCGTCGGGTACGCCGCCGTCGGTCGCGGAGTGCGGGGCGGCGGCGGCGGCGTCGGCCGCGGCCGGGAGCGCGAAGACCGCTCCGTCGACGCCCTCGGCTCCCGCGGTCGCGGCCCGGAGCGCCCCGACGGCCGGCTCCGGGAGGCCGTCGAGTTCGTACGTTCGAACGGCCGCGTCGCCCGCGGCGGCGGGGTCGGCGCCGAGCCGGTCGAGGTGGCGCTCCGCCTCCCGCGCGGTCGTCACGTCGAGTTCCTCGACGGCGACGTCGCCGGCGTCGCGTCCCGACCGGACTCGGTCCCGGGCGAACTCGGCGCCGACGAGCGCCGCGTCGCGGGTCTCCGCGACGTCGTGCGTGCGGATCACGTGCGCGCCGCGCTCGACCGCCATCGACGTGGCCGCCAGCGAGACGGGGAGCGCCTCCTCGGTGGTCCGGCCGGCGATCGTTTTCAAGAAGCTCTTGCGGTTGATCGAGACGAGCAGCGGCCGGCCGTACCCCCTGAACTCCCGTAAGCGGCGGAGCGTCTCGCGGTCGTCGGCGTGGGTCTTCGCCTCGGACCATCCGCCGAAGGCGGGGTCGAGGATCGTCTTGTCGGTGAGGCCGTTCATCGAGAGCGCCTCGTAGATGTCGTCGACGTCCTCGATGGCGCCCGGGCGCTCCAGGTCCGGCGGCGAGGCCATCTTCGAGACGGCGGCGTCGTGCTCGCGGCAGACGCGAGGCATCTCGGGGTCGGCGAACCCGCAGATGTCGTTGACCATGTCGAAGCCGCGCGAGAGCGCCTCGTCAGCGACCTCGTGATACCGGGTCTCGATCGACCAGACGGCGTCGCCGGAGGTCGACTCCATCGTCTCGACCGCGGTGTCGAGCCGGTCAAGCTCCTGGTCGGCCGAGAGCACGTCGAGGTCCTTGTTGGCGGACTCCAGTCCCACGTCGACGATGTCGGCGCCCTCCCCGATCAGCTCCTCGTCGACGTACTCGGCCGCCTCGCCCGGGTCGTCGTACACGCTCGGGTCGTACGGCGACTCCGAAGAGACGTTGAGCACGCCCATGATCCGGGGCGGGTGATCGTCGCCGATTCCGAGTCCCGCGGCGTCCACAGTTCGCATAACAGTACCACGGGCGCGAGCATCATAAACGGGGCGAGTGAGGGATGGCAACGGGTCGCAAGCGAGCGGAGACACGTGTCAGTGTGAGACATGACGGCAGCCGTCGGACACGCGTTATTGCCCTCCGGCACGAAGCACGCGTATGGACACGAAATCCGAAGATCGACTGCTCGGACTCGCGATAGTCGCCCTCCTCGCGACGATGGGGGGCGAACTGCTCGGAAGCCAACTGGTCATGACGGTCGGGGTGACCGTCTTCGCCCTCTCGCTCGTGGCGCTGTTCGCCGTCATGACTGTCGTGCTCGCGGTGAACGTCGCTCGAACGTCGGAACTGAAGTCGATCGAGCCGGCGATGAGCGAGCGGTCTCGCTGAGCGGGGTCACAGCTCGAACATCAAGACGTCCCCGACCGCGACGCCGTGTCGGTCGGTCCACTTATATGGGACTTCCAGCACGTACCGGCCGGACCCCGGATACGTCTGCTCGCTCCCGTCCTCGTTCGGTCCCGGTTCCGGCGCGTTGTGGATCTCGACGATCGTCCCCTCGGCGTCGGCGTAGACGATGTCGATCCCGAACGACATCTCGCGCATCACGAACGTCAGGTCCTCCCGCGGCGCCGGGAAGACGAACAGCATCCCGGCGTCCTCGGGGAGCGTCTCGGCGTCGCTGAGGCCGAGGAACCGCTGCTCGCCCGTCTCGGCGACCGCGGCGGTCACCCTCCCGAGGCGGTCGCCGTCGGGGGTGCGGGCCTCGACGAGAGTCACGTCGTAGTCGGCGTAGGCGCCGGACGGCCACTCGGCGGCCCGATCCGCGCCGTCGCCGTCCCCGTCGCTGTCGTCGGCCTTCCCGTCGCTGTCGTCGGCCTTCCCGTCGCGCTCGCCGTCGGCTTCCCCGTCGCTCGCGGTCGGTCCGACGCCGGCACAGCCGGCGAATCCCCCGACCGAGCCGGCGCCCATCGCGGCCAGCAGGTCCCGGCGTCGCATCGGGCGGGGTACGAGTCGCTCGCGTATATGCCTCGCGGCGGGAACGGCGAGCGTTCGAGCGCGTCGTCGAGCGGTCCCGCGCGAGGGCGCCGAGGTCGGAACGACGCGCTCGTCCCGGGAAGGACGCGCTTTTATCTGCGCCTCGTCTAGGCGCTCGCATGGCGAAAGTGAGCGTCGGCCTCCGCGGATGGCGGTTCGACGAGGAGGAGATATTCACCGACGACGGCGAGCTCAAGCCGCTCGACGAGATCCCCGAAGGGCCCCGAGAGCGGCTCTTCAGGCTCGTCTCGCTCGTCGAGGAGCCGTGCGACGTCTGTTACCTCGAACACGGCGAAAGCGAGATCCACCGCTGTAACCAGGCCGAGATCGTCTACGGGGAGCCCAACGGCGAGGTGCTGCTCTGCCCCGAACACGAGCCCGAACTGATCTACTGGTACCGCGAAGCGGGCGGGAGCGAGCACGCCGGCGGCCTGGAGTTCGGCGACCGCTTCCACGAGTGGGTCGCGGCCGGCAACGAGGCCCCGGACGGGTACGGCTCCGTCGAGCACGTCGAGGAGGACCCCGACGGGCTCCCGGACCTGCCGGATCAAGCGGAGATCCAAGAACGCGTCGAGCAGGACTTCGAGGGCGACCGGATCGACATCCTCGAACTCGCCGGGAAAGACGACGAGGGGGGCGCCGACGACGAACTGGACGAAGACGAGTTCGAGGACGTCGACCTCTCGACCGACTACCCGTCGAACCGATGAGCGGCGCGGACGAGGACGCGGTGGCCGAGGGCGACGCCGGTGCCGAGAGCGACGACCGCGCTCAGTCCACCCGCCGCGAGCCGGTGGTCGTCGTCGTCGAGCCGGAGACGCCCGGCAACGTCGGCACCATCGCTCGGGCGATGAAGAACTTCGGCCTCTCGGACCTCAAGCTGGTCGACCCGCCGGAGCTGACGGAGGACGGCGAGGCGTACGGCTTCGCCGGCCACGCCCGCGAGGACGTGCTTCCGAACGCGGACACGGTCACGTTCGACGAGGTCGTGGCGAACTACCACACGGTCGGCACCACCGCGATCACCGGCGAGGACGACCGGAGCCACGAGCGGTTCCCGTTCAAGACGCCGGCCGAGCTCCGGGAGTCGCTGCGGGCCGTCGACGCGCCGACCGCGATCGTGTTCGGTCGCGAGGGCCGCGGGCTCAACAACGAGGAGCTCTCGCGGCTCGACGAGGTGTGCTCGATCCCCGCGGACGACGACTACCCCGTGCTGAACCTCGGACAGGCCGCGACCGTGCTGCTGTACGAGCTCCGCGAGCTCACCGTCGACGAGACGCAGCTCCCGGACACGGCGGTCACGCGGGCCCCCGAGGGCGACGTGGAGCGCTTCCACGAGTTCTTCGGCGACTTCCTCGCGGCGACCGGCCAGCGCGAGCACGTCCGCGAGAAGAACGCGCTGCTGATGCGCCGGCTACTCGGGCGCGCGCACCCGACCGAACGGGAGGTCCACTCGCTGCTCGGCACGTTCCGCAAGGCGAACGCGAAGCTGGAGCACGCGGATCACCTCGCCGCGAAGTACGACGAGCCGGTCTACCCCCGGGAGTGACCGTGGAGGGAGAGCTCACCGACGACGTCGAGGGCGACACCGTCGACGGCGACGCGGCCGGCGGCGACGCCACCGAGGACGCCGCCGCCAGCGACGCCGCCGCCGGCGACCTCTGGGCCGGCGTGCGCGACGTGTCGCCGCTCATGCTCGGTATCGTCCCGTTCGCGCTCGTCGCGGGCATCGCCGCCGTCGACGCCGGCCTCGGGCTGGCGGAGGCGGTCGGCATGTCCGTGATCGTGTTCGCCGGCGCCTCCCAGCTCGCCGCGCTGGACCTCCTCGGATCGAACGCCCCCCTCGCGGTCGTCGTCGGAACGGCGGTCGTGATCAACGTCCGGATGGTGATGTACTCGGCCTCAATCGCGCCGTACTTCGCCGAGTACGGGCGCCGGCTCCGGGCCGGCCTCGCGTACGTGCTCACCGACCAGGCGTACGCCATCTCGGTCGCGGAGTTCGAGGAGAACTCCGCCCGGAGCCGCTGGCGGTACTACCTCGGCGCGGCCGCGTCGCTGTGGGTCGTCTGGCAGATCGGCACGGTCGTCGGCGTCGTGGTCGGCGCCGGCGTCCCCGACGCGTGGGGGCTCACGTTCGCGGTGCCGCTCGTCTTCCTCGCGCTGCTCGTCCCCGCGATGAAGGACCGACCGACGACCGCCGCCGGCGTCGCGGCCGGCGCGGTCGCCGTCGTCGCGGCCGGCCTCCCGCTGAACCTCGGACTGCTCGTCGGCGCGGTCACGGGGATCGCCGTCGGCCTCGCGACGGAGGTGGTCGAGGCGTGACCGGCGCGCCCCTCGGCACGGGCTCCCCGCGCGTCTGGGTCGCCATCCTCCTCATCGGGATCGCCACCTACGGGTTCCGGCTCTCCTTCATCCACCTGTTCGGCCGGATCGACGAGGTGCCCGCCCGGGTAAAACGCCCACTGCGGTACGTCCCGCCCGCGGTGCTCGCCGCGCTCGTGCTCCCCGATCTGGTGACGCTGCGCCCCTCCGTCGCCGCGACCCTCCTCGACGAGCGGCTGATCGCGGGCGCCGTCGCGGGCGTCGTCGCGTGGCGGACGGAGAACGTGTTCGCGACGATCGCGGTCGGGATGGGCGTGCTGTGGCTGTTTCGGTTCGTCGTCTTCGCGTGAGGCGCACGACCCGGCCGCCCGTCGGCCCGGACGCCGCCCGGCGCTCTTATCGGATCCGCTCCGGATAACGCCGCGCGAGAAGGGCGGCCGCGACGGCGCAGACCGCGGCGAACGGGACCGCGGTCGCGACGCTCACGAGCCCGCGAGCGGGCGGCACGGCGTACGAGACGGCGGCGACGGCGAGGATCGCGTACCCGAAGGCGGCGATTCCGAGCAGAGCCGGTCGCGCCCGCGGCGAGCGCCAGAGCCGCGTCCGCGTCGCGGCTCCGGTGACGATCCCGGCCGCGATGCCGACCGGCAGCCCGACGATCGCCGAGAACGCGATCCGGGCGGCGAGCGCCTCGGTGATAAGGGCGGCGACGACGAGGAACGTAGTGATCGCGACGCCGAGCGCCGCGAGGGGACGGGCGTTCATGCCGGGCGGAATGGACGGCTTAGGACTTAAAAGGGCCGCCGCTACCGATCGCGATCGGTGAGTCGATCGGGCGAAGACGCCTCGCGGTCTCCGAGGCCGTCACCGGCCGACTCGTCGCGATCGGTCGCGCGGCCGAAGCGGGATCCCCGCTCGGCCTCGCGCTCCCTGACCGCGGCGAACCGCTGAGCGGCGTCGGCGACCGAGTCGAGGACGGCGAACGTGCGGTAACTGAGGTACGGTCCGAGCGTGAGTCCGAACGCGACGATGAGGCCGAGCAGGATCTGCCCGAGAATCAAGACAGAGTAGACGAACGTCAGGAGGGCCACGGTCGCGGCGGCCGTCCCGAGTCGGGTGCGGAGGGCCTCGGAGGGTGACAGCGGGTCGTGCGCCATGCGCCCCGCTACCGGCCCGGGACACTAAAAAATGGCTGGCGGTCGGCAGGGACGGGGCGACCGTCCTCAGTCGTCGGCCGGAGCCGCGGAGTCGCCGGCGGAGACGCCGGTTCCGGGGCCGATGTCGATGCCGAGGTCGGCGAGCTTCTCGTCGGGGACGACACCGTCGACCCAGCCGCGGGTCTCGTAGTACTCCGCCTTCATCTCGTCGAGCTCGCAGAGCTCGCCCTCGCTGGCGCCCGTGCCGGGGATGGCGTCCGGGTGCCCGTCGATGAAGCGGTTCGGCAGCGTGTCGTCCGCGCCGTCGAAGCCGGCGAGGTTGTTGAAGTAGCGTTCGAGGTTGTACACCCGCTCGCCCGCCTCGAACAGCTCGTCCTCGGAGACGTCGCGGCCGGTCATACCGTTGTACTGGAGGACGTACTCCTCGATCCCCTCGGCGAACGCGCTGAACTTGCAGATGTCGAACGAGTCCGACACCGCGTGCAGGTCCTGGAAGGTGGCGGTCAGCTCGCCCTTGCCCTCCCACTCGTACGGGTCGACCTTCTCCGGGATCCCGAGGATCTCGGCGGCCGGCGTGTAGCCGCGCAGGTGGCACGCGCCGCGGTTGGAGGTCGCGTACGCGATCCCCATTCCCTTCATGCAGCGCGGGTCGTAGGCGGCCATCGTCTGGCCCTTGACCGAGAGCTTGTTGCCGTGGGCGTCCTTCGCGTCGGCGACGCGCTCGGGGCCCTCCGCGAGGAGGTCGCCGAGGTCCGAGGAGCGGTGGCCGATCTCGTCGAGGAGGTCGACCATCGTCTCGGAGTCGCCCCAGTCGAGGTGGCCGACGCCGTCGAGTTTGCCCTCTTCGCTCATCTCCATCGCCATCGCCATCATGTTGCCGGCCTCGATGGTGTCGATGCCGAGGTCGTTACAGCGCTGGAGCATCAGCGCGATCTCGTCGCGGTCGGTGTGTCCGGAGTTCGGGCCGAGCGCCCACGCGGACTCGTACTCGTACGACTCCGTGCGGACGTTCATGTCCTCGCCCTTGTGCTGGAACTGGACCTCGACCTCCTTCTTGCAGGCGACCGGGCAGGAGTGACAGGTCGGCTCGTCGACGAGGATGTTCTCGCGGACGTTCTCGCCGGAGACGCGCTCGGCGTCGACGTCGATCCCCTCGGTGTCGTTGTACGCCTCGGTCGAGGTGTACTTCGCGTTCTTCGTCGGGAGACCGTCCATCTCCTCGGTCGCGTTCATCAGGACGTTCGTCCCGTACATCGAGAGCCCGCCCTCGTTGGGCGCGGTGACCTCCGACTCGCGGATGACCTCCATCGCCTGCTGGTACCCCTCCTGGAACGTCTCGGGGTCGGCCGGTTTCGGCATGTCGGTGCCGCTCTTCACGACGACCGCCTTCACGTTCTTCGCGCCCATCACGGCACCCGTGCCGCCGCGACCCGAGGCACGGTCGTCCTCGTTCATCACGCAGGCGTAGCGAACGCCGTTCTCGCCGCCCTGCCCGATAGCCATTACGGAGAGGTTCTTGCCGACGGCGCCGTCGACCTCCTCGCCGAGAGCGTCGATCGCGTCGTGGACGCCCTTCCCCCACAGATGGGAGGCATCGCGCGTCTCGACCTCGCCGTCCTCGACGAACAGGTAGACGGGGTCCTCGCTCTCGCCGTCGAGGAGGATCCCGTCGAGTCCGGCCCACTTGAGTCGGGCACCGGACCAGCCGCCGTGGTGCGAATCGGTGACCGTTCCCGTCAGCGGGGACTTCGTCACGAGCGCGATCCGACCGCTCATCACGGTCTGGGTCCCCGTGAGTGGCCCCGTCATGAAGGCCAACCGGTTGTCGGGCCCCATCGGATCCACGTCCGGACCGGCGTCGAAGACGTACTTGACGCCGAGCCCGCGCGCGCCGATGTACTTCTCCGCGTCTTCCTCGTCGATCCCGTGGTAGTTGACCGCTCCCTCGCCGAGATCGACCTGTGCAACTCTGTCTCTGTAGCCACCCATTTCAGTCATGTAATGCTCGTTCATTATAGATGTACCACAGCGTGTTAGATGTTCACCTCCGACCGAAACCGATATGCGTTACATCGGTCCCCGGCCACGAGCGTTGTGGTACATAAACGCCGACGAGGCTGGCAATCCGGAGATCCGCAGACGACGAGGGGTTCGAAACGGGACCACACGCGCGTGCCAGCGGGTGTGCTATCGAGCGGTTTCGACGGGAACGTCGCGGAACCGCCGTTCGGGCGTCCCGATCCGGTCCCGTTCCGTCGCCGCCATTCCGCACGGCTAACTACGTCCGGCGAGAACGACGCCGCGTGGCCGATCCCGATTGGGACGGGGGTGCGTCGACTGTTCGCCGGCATATCGAGACCGGCGCGTTCGCGCTCGTGCTGTTCCTCTCGTCGGTCGTCCCGGTACCCGGCGGCTTGGCCGCGGGCAGAGACGGGAGCGGAGTCGTCTCGTCGCTCGCCGCGCTCGGGATCGGGCCCACCGATCCGCTCCACTTCGTCGGCTACGCGGTCCTCGCCGCGCTCCTGGCTCGAACGACCGGAGCGACCCGTCGTGGACTGGTCGTCTCCGTCGGCACGGCGGTCGCGTTCGGGTTCGGGGTCGAACTCGTGCAGTCGACGATCCCGTGGCGATCGTTCGCCCGGGGAGACGTCGCCGTCAACGCGCTCGGCGCGATCGCCGGCGTGGGAGGGTACGCGCTCCGGCAACGATGATCCGGCCGTAACTAGGGTTCCGTCGCTGCGGGGAGGACTCCACGTTCCTCGATGACGACACGGCTTTACGCGCTCGCCCGCTTCCTCCGGTAATGAGCAAGCCGAGCCCCGACGCGTACGAGCAGGGGCGCGGGATGGACGCGCACAACGCCGTGATGCGCGACATCCGCGCCGAGCGCTCGGAGACGTACGACCCGA
The DNA here is from genome assembly GCF_002252895.1 of Halorubrum sp. Eb13. Taxonomy (NCBI): domain Archaea; kingdom Methanobacteriati; phylum Methanobacteriota; class Halobacteria; order Halobacteriales; family Haloferacaceae; genus Halorubrum; species Halorubrum sp. Eb13. The sequence continues at coordinate 27,168 of NZ_NHPE01000021.1, forward strand.
CGCAGCCGACCCGCGTGTGGATCGACGAGGACAACACGCCCGACGGCGTCGTCAACTCCCTCACGATCATCCTGAACACCGGCGGCTGCCGGTGGGCCCGCGCCGGCGGCTGCACGATGTGCGGCTACGTCGCCGAGTCCGTGGAGGGCGGGAGCGTGGCCCACGAGTCCCTGATGAACCAGATCGAGGTGTGTCTCGACCACGAGCGCGAGGAGGCGGACGCGCCGGCCGAGCTGATCAAGATCTACACGTCGGGCTCGTTCCTCGACGAGCGCGAGGTGCCCGCGGAGACCCGCCGGGCCATCGCCGAGACGTTCGCGGACCGGGACCGTATCGTGGTCGAGTCGCTGCCGGACTTCGTGAGCCGGGAGAAGATCGGCGACTTCGCCGACCACGGCATCGCGACCGACGTGGCCGTCGGGCTGGAGACGGCCACCGACCGCGTCCGCCACGACTGCGTGAACAAGTACTTCGACTTCGCCGACTTCGAGGACGCCTGCGCAGAGGCCGCAGACGCCGACGGCGAGTTCGACGCGGACGTGGGGATCAAGGCGTACCTCCTGATGAAGCCGCCCTTCCTCGCGGAGCCGGAGGCCGCCGCCGACATGATCGACTCGATCCGTCGCTGCGCCGACGTCGACGGGTGTCACACCGTCTCGATGAACCCGACGAACGTCCAGCGCTACACGATGGTCGACGAGCTGTTCTTCGAGGGCGGCTACCGACCGCCGTGGCTCTGGTCGGTCGCGCACGTCCTCGAGGAGACCGCCGACGTCGACGCCATCGTCGTCTCCGATCCTGTCGGGCACGGCTCCGACCGCGGCGCGCACAACTGCGGCGAGTGCGACGACCGCGTCCAGACCGCGGTCAAGGACTTCGACAAGCGCCAGGACCCGAGCGTCTTCGACCAGGTCTCCTGCGAGTGCGAGGCGACGTGGGAGCACGTGATGGCGGCGGAAACGAGCTACAACATGCCGCTGGCGCGGTAGGGGCCGATCGACCGGAAGCGACGGCGACCGGCGTCGGTCGTTTTATTCAACTTCTCGAAACGATCGTAGCGGTTTGAATCGAATAGCGTCGTGTTTTTGATTCACAGATCGGAACATACCGAACGATCAGGTCGAACAAGACCCATATACGTCCGGATACTACGGGAATACATGAACGCAGTCGCCAGCGGTCCCCGGTCGTCCCGCCGGAAGTCGGTCCTCTTCTGTGCGGAGTGCAGCTTCCAGAACCCCGTCTCGGAGGGGTGGCTCGTCGTCAGCGACGGCGACGAGCGCACCATCGTCTGTCCCGAGTGCGGTCACGTCGCCGACCACCGCACGGAGCGGTCCGCGCCGTCGCCGAAGCGCGCGGACTGAGGAATCCGAACTGAGCGGTCCGCGGTCGGCCGACCGAGTCCCTCCTATTTTCGCTCCGGTGCCCGCTCGGCGAGCACCGGGATCTCGTCCAGTCGCTCCGAGTCGAGCGCGTCCCAGTCGATCCCCGACGGGCGCTCGTAGGGCGTCTCGGTTCGGACCGTCCGTTCGGGGGTGACGATCAGGTCGAGCGGGACGTCGTGCGCGTCCGGAGCCGGGAGCGATGGTGACGGGGCGGCGCCGCGCTCGTCGCCGAGGTCGCCGGCGAGCGCCGACTCCGGCCCGTCGATCACGGACAGCTCGTGGACCGTGGTCGCGACGGTCGTCTGGTCGGTGACCGCGTCGAGCTCGCGGAGCACGCCCCACTCCAAGTCGCTGTACCCCTCGCCCTTGCCGATCCGCGCGCCGTCGGTCGTCACCGCGACCGAGCCGGCGACCACGAGGTCGACGTGCGGGACGTCCTCGGGCGCGACCGGCGTGCCGTGCGTCGAGATGCCAGAGACGGTGGTGGCGTCGTCGACCGTCGGCCGGTCGGTGGCGTCGTGGTCGGATCCCGCGAGTTCGTCGGGGTCGAGCCGGAGGAACGGGTTCGGATCGCGCAGGCGGGGCTGCGCGACGTACACCGTCTTGCCGGCGCGGAGCGCCGCGCGCCTGACCGGTAACTGCGGCGCGTCGGGGTTGCACTTGAGCGTCGCGGCGTCGGCCCACTCGGCGGTCTCGGTCAGTCGCTCGCACGCCGCGTCCGCCCCGGCGAAGTTCGGGATCCGGTCGTGGGGCGGGAACGGGAACCGCGCCTGGTCGCCCGCCTCGAACGCGTCCCAGACGGCCTCGCGGACGGCCTGTTTGTCCATGCGAGAGGGAGCGCGCCCGGCGACAAGTAACCCCCGAACGCGGACCCGAGGCGAGAGGCGTCGCCGGTCGCGATTCGGTCCGGTCCGCCGGTCGATCGGTCGATCGGCCGATACTCACCGTCGGTCTTATATATCAGATCGGTGTTGATTCGGCGTATGTTAGAAGACGGGCTCTCGTATCCGATACGGGGCGACTGGGTCGGGCGAATCGTCATCGGCGGCGTGCTGGGGTTCCTCTCGGTCCTCGTCGTCCCGGCGTTCATCATCGTCGGCTACCTCGTTCGGGTTCTGGAGAAGACGATCGGCGGCGACGAGGTGCCGCCGGAGTTCACGGGCTGGGGCGACCTGCTGATGAAGGGTCTGATCGGGACGATCATCACGATCGCGTACACGGTGATCCCGGTGGTCGTGTACGCGGTCGTCGTCGGGGTCGTGTCCGGAGCGGGCGGCGCCATCGGCGGCGACACCGGCGCGCTCGTCGGCGTCGTCGGGCTGCTGTTGACGCTGGCGTTCATCCCGGTGTTGTTCCTCGTCTACTACGCCGTTCCCGCCGCGCTGTCGGCGTACGCGGCCCGCGGGGAGCTGGGGGCCGCGTTCGACGCGGACCTCCTGAAGCCGGCCCTGTTCAGTACCGAGTACCTCGTCGCGGTGCTCATGCCCATCGTCGTGGCGGTCGTCGTCTGGATCGCGACCGCCGTGCTGGCCGTCACCGTCGTCGGCCTCCTGCTCGTCCCGTTCGTCCAGTTCTACGGGCAGGTCGCCGTCTTCCGGATGTTCGGCTCGGCGTTCGCGACCGTGAACGATCGCATCGAAAGCGGGCCGGCCGGGGGCGCGGCGAGCGCGGTCGGCGACGACACGGCCCGCTGAGGACGCCGCGGTCGGCGTTGCGGGCCGAGGCCGACGACGCGCCTTTTAAACCGCTCAGTCGCCCACGTACGCGTATGTTCGAAGACCGGCCGGACCGCGACGCCGAGGTCGTCCTCGTGGGGCGCTCGAACGTCGGCAAGTCCACGCTGATGCGCGAGCTCACGGGTCACGACTTCTCGACGGGCGGCAAGCCGGGCGTCACCCGGCAGCCGAACCACTTCGACTGGGCCAGCGAGAGCTTCATGTTCACGGACCTGCCCGGATTCGGGTTCATGTCCGGCGTCGAGGAGGAGCACCGCGAGGCGATCAAGACGAACATCGTTCGCTACCTGGAGGAGAACGCCGACTCCATCCTCGCGGGCGTCGTCGTGATGGACGGGAAGGCCGCCGTCGACATCATCGACCGCCACGCCGAGCGCGGGAACATCCCCCACGACGTGGAGATGTACGGCTTCCTGGAGGACGTCGGCGTCGAGCCCATCGTCGCCGTCAACAAGACCGACAAGATCGACGACCTCGACGAGCGGCTCGACGAGATCTGCGACCGGCTGGGACTGTACCCGCCGTGGCAGCAGTGGTCCGATCGGATCGCGCCGATGTGCGCGAAGCGCGGCGACATCGAGGCGCTGGAGGAGTGCCTCCGGACGCGCTTCCACGAGCACAACCGCGACGACCTGCTGAAGTTCGTCTCCTGATCGGTCGTTTCGGACGGGACCGTGAGTTCGGTTCTGAAGGTCGCACGCGTTCGTTTATAAGTCGATGCTGGCGACTCGGCAGTGAACGCCCTCAAAGCCCCAGCCGCTCGGCTATACGCAGTTGCTTGGAGGCCGATGACGAACACCTCCAAAGCCCCAGTCGCGACGACTCGCGCGACTCGTTGCGCTCCTCG
>NZ_NHPE01000030.1:0-58291 GCF_002252895.1 Halorubrum sp. Eb13
ATCGGATTCAACAAAGCAGTTCGAACTCGATACTTCGTTCAGTCATGTTGCCAGCCGGGCCTTCGCGTTCAGCTTTGACTTCGAAGGTCGGTCGGGCCGGGGGATTCAGCGTTACAGACTCGGAGCCTGCTTTCAGGTTGATAGCATCTCCGCTGTCGAGAGTATCTGCGACTTTCCGAAGGTACGATGCGATCTCTTCTCGACTCTGGTCGCTCTCTGATTTGAACAGAACTTCTTCAGGCATACAAGAGAGAGTACACAGCCTGCACCAATAAATGCGCCCGCCAAACCGACCAATCTGATTGAATCGGCAGATATTCTGTGCGAGATACGCGCCTTGTATCTTGCACGTCCGATTCAACGTTTTCGGAAGCTGTCAGAATAAGCGTGCAAGACTCAGAGCGTACAGTCAGCGCGGGGATTGCGTTATTTTCTCCATCTGAATCCTGAATTAGCCGATAGAATTCGCTTACACACTGAGCAGTAGACTCGTGGCTTCACTACCGAGAAGAATGAGTTGTTGATCTACGTCTAAACAAGGTCGGACGATGAGAACATACCTTATTTAAACATGTGATTAAAAATATACTAATCGAATGCCCTCCCCCAAACGTCGTATTCAGATAGGAGCAGCGCTAATCGTAGCCGGCGTCGTTGCGCTTCTATATTCGATAGTCGTCACACAGGAACTCCTCCTTGGCGTGAGCATCGCACTCTCGTTCCTCGTTATTGCTGTGTTCGTATATTATGGAGGTACTGACCGCAAGACACTCACCCGTGTCACAATCGGTGTCACAATCGTCTACGGCGCTGTCTCACTACAACTTCCTCTCGCCATCATCGCCGCCTGCGCTGTCTATCTCTCCGCATGGCTGACTGGGCCGGATAGTCCATTTGACGCACCTGACACGGAGATTTTTCCAGTCAAACAAACAGCTACAGAAGACACCGGTGAGGAACAATAGAGCGTCTGTACTGAGCAATTACTCTCTCCCGTAACTCGGCCTCGGTTCGTACCACATTCGCGCGCTGTATTCAGCAGGACACCGAGAACATATCACTTGTTGAGAATTTCAACGGAGCCGTAGCGAGGCATTTCAAACTCGGTGAGTGCTGCTCGTTCATATTGGTGTGTAACGCATGGAGACATCGTGCGAAGCCGACTAAGCGGCCAGCTCTAGCGACCAGTAGCGTGAAAAATCGAGGTCGGGAGACTACTGGGTGTCGTCCGCGAACACTGCGCCGAGCGAGTCGTCACCTGCCTGCCCAACCGCGATTGCTGAGACTGCGGCGCCGCCGTCAAGTTCGGTGTCAGGCAGCGAGAGCGCGATGTCGTCGCTTCCGTGCGGGAGGACCTCAAGATCGTAGGAGCCAGCGTCAACAGGAACGTACTCGCTGGCGCTTCGGAATTCGATATTTTCACACAGGGTCGGACCACCGTTAGCGACTCGCACGTCGACGGCGGGAGCGTCCGGTGAGGCGTGGACAAACCGGACGTGAGTTTGGTCGGCTGCGACATCACCGGGGGCGTCGGAAAGTACTGTACACTCGGCTTCAGCGAGCATACCAGTCGCAAGCGCCGAGTACGCGCGGTCTGCCTCAAGTTCGACTGTCAGATCGAGGACTGCCTCGTCGTCGCCATGCGGCGTGACAGCGATCTCGTGGCTTTCAGCTGGCAGCTCGGCGTACTCGCTGATGGTTTCGAATGCCACGTCTTCGAAGGCGATTTCGCCGTCGACGTGGACATCGACGTTCGGTGCGTCCGGACAACAGTGACCAACGCGGACGGATGCGGTTTCTGCCATAGCAATTCCTACTGCTCGCGCCAGAAGTTTCAATCTGTATATGTGAACAAAATATATTATATATGAGTATGAGCCGTACGGGGGACACCGGAGCACGCAGTTCGTGCTCCCCGAAGCGGCGTTGTATACCGACTTCAGCTACAAAGCTGAAAGCGACCGCAACACCAACTCGGCCAGCGAGCGATGGACCGGGTCCGAGCAGGACATCGGTCAGGGGGCCAGTCGTTTTCGTGTGCGTGAGACCAGAACCGACTCAGGTTATCGAAGACGAAGGGCGCGTCGCGGGCCTGTCTTCTCATCAGACTCATCGGTTTCCTCGCTGTCTCGGCATTGGACTGGAGCTGCCGCGTGGTCGTCCAGCGAGGGTTCATCGGTGTGCTGTTCCGCTCTGGTCGAGATAGTCGTCTGGGTGCTCGACTCGCGCCCTGTAGTCAGCGTAGCCTCTCCAAACCATCAGCGACCGAAGAGTTCCACAGAACCGACACAACCGATATGCCTCCGCGCGCCCACGTACGTGACAGTGAGCGAACTCACGGAACGCGGCGCGGAACGCCCCTCGGCGCGGGCGCTCCTCTGCGAGACCCTCGCCGGTAACGACTCCCCCTCCGTCGAGTTCGACCCGGAGACGGTGCCGCTCCCGGACGCCGACGTGCTCGACCGGCTCTCGCCCCCGGTCCGCCGCTGGTGGGTGTCGGAGTTCGGCGCGTACGTCGGGGAGAACGGCGGCTTCTTCACCCCGCCGCAGCGCGAGGCGATCCCCCACGTCGACGCCGACCGGAACTGCCTCGTCGCCGCGCCGACCGGCAGCGGCAAGACGCTCGCCTCCTTCACGGCTGTGCTCGACGACCTCTTCGCCCGGGAGCGAGCCGGAGAGCTGGAGAACTCGGTCTACTGCCTGTACGTCTCGCCGCTGAAGTCGCTCGCGAACGACATCAAGCGGAACCTGGAGGTCCCGATCGAGGGGATCGCGGCGGAGACGTGCTCCGGAGACTGGGACGGAGAGGGAGACGGGGACGGGGACGCACACGACCCCGGCGTCCGGCAGGCGATCCGCCACGGCGACACGAGCAAGGCCGACCGGCAAGCCATGTTGGAAGAGACGCCGCACGTGCTCAACACCACGCCGGAGACGCTGGCGATCCTGCTCAACTCCCCGAAGTTCAAGGAGAAGCTCCGGACCGTCGAGTACGTCATCGTCGACGAGATCCACTCGCTGGCGGCGAACAAGCGCGGCACCCACCTCTCCGTCTCGCTGGAGCGGCTGACGGAGCTGGCCGACGGGTCGCCGACCCGCATCGGCTGTTCCGCGACGGTCGAGCCGCTCGACGAGGTCGCCGAGTTCCTCGTCGGCCGCGAGCGCGTCGCCGGCGGGGTCGGCGACGAGTCCGGCCTCGAACCCCGACCGTACGAGCTGGTGGACGCGCGGTTCGTCCGGGAGTTCGACCTGGAGCTTCGCACCCCGGCGGCCGACCTGATACACACCCCCCGGTCGGCCGTCACCGACCGCTTCTACGACGCGCTCCACGAGCTTATCGCCGACCACGAGAACACGCTGGTGTTCACGAACTCCCGCTCCGGCGCGGAACGCACCCTGCAGGAGCTCCGCGAGCGGTACGGTTACGACGAGTCGGACTCGGGCTGTCACCACGGGAGCCTCGGCGAGGGGCAACGCACTCGGATCGAGGAGGGGCTGAAGGCGGGTGACCTGGACGTGGTCACCACGTCGACGAGCCTGGAGCTCGGGATCGACATGCCCCACCTCGACCTGGTCGTGCAGGTGGGCTCGCCGAAGTCGGTCGCGGCGCTGCTCCAGCGCGTCGGCCGCGCGGGCCACAGCCCCGGCGAGACGGTCGAGGGGCGGGTGTTCGCACTGGACCGCGACGAGCTGGTCGAGTGCGCGGCGATGCTCGCCCGCGCCGAGGACGGCTTCGTCGACCGCGTCTTCCTCCCCGAGGGCGCCTACGACGTGGCCGCCCAGCACGTGTACGGGATGGCGATAAACCGGATCCGTCCCGACCGCGAGGTCCGCGAGATCCTCCGGCGCGCCCACCCGTACCGCGACTTCGGCGAGGCCGACTACGAGCGGCTGATGCGGTACCTCACAGCGGACTACGAGGGGCTCGCGGACCGCAACGTCTACCCGAAGGTGTGGCGCGACGAGAACGACCCGCCGGGCGGGGAGCACCACCACGAAGAACATCCCGTAGGCGAACTCCTCGTGGGGAAGCGCGGCCGGCTGGCGCGGGTGATCTACATGACGAACGTGGGGACGATCCCGGACTCGTTCAGCTGTCAGGTGCTCACGCGCGACGGGGAGCCGGTCGGGACGCTCGACGAGAGCTACCTCGACACGCTCGATCCGGGCGACGTGTTCGCGCTGGGCGGCGAGCGGTTCGCCTTCCGGTACCGCCGCGGCTCGAAGGTGTACGTCGACCGGACGAGCGAGCGCCCGACCGTCCCCTCGTGGTACTCCGAGCGGCTCCCGCTCTCCTACGACCTCGCGCGCGAGGTGCTCGCGTTCCAAGGCGAGCTGCTCGACCGGCTCCGGGACGGGGGGCCGCCCGCGGTCCGCGCGTGGCTCCGGGAGTTCCCTCTCGACGGGAGCGCGGTCCGCGCGATCACCCGGATGTACGACGAACAGGTCGCGTACGCCGGCGCCGAGAGCGTGCCCACCCCCGGGCGGCTCGTCGTCGAGGAGGAGCTCGACCGCGCCGAGTACAAGCGCCGGTTCTACGTCCACTCGAACTACGGCCGGCGGTTCAACGACGGCCTCTCGCGGCTCGTCGGGGCCCGGGTCGCGAACCGCACGGACGCGAACGTCGCGGTCGCGGTCGCCGACCGCGGCTTCTCGCTCGCGCTCCCGCTGAACCGCAAAGTAGACGTCGCCGGGATCCTCCGGGAGCTGTCCCCCGACACCGTCCGCGAGGACCTCCGGGAGGCGGTGCAGGGGACCGACCTCCTCCAGCGCTACTTCCGCATCGACGCGGCCCGCTCGCTGCTCATCCTGAAGCGCTACAAGGGGTACGAGAAGACGGCGGCCGAACAGCAGGTGTCGGCGGAGATGCTGCTCTCGTTCGCGGAGGAGCTCGACGAGTTCGCCGTCACCGAGGAGACGTACCGGGAGCTGTTGGAGGACCGGCTCGACCTCGCCGGCATCCGCGAGGTGCTCGTCGGGGTCGCCGACGGCGACGTCGACGTCGTGCACCACACCGTCGACTCGCCGGCCCCGCTCTCGTTCGGGCTCGCGACGCTCGTCGACTCCGACACGGTGCTCGCCGACGACGAGTCGGCGGTCCTCCGGGAGTTCCACGCCCGCGTCACGGAGTCGATCGAGGACGGCGACGGCGAGTGAGCGTCGACGTCGGAGCGCGCCCGCTCACGGTCGCGGGGGCTCCGAGGGGATCACCTCCGGAAGCCCGTCGAGGATCAGCGTGGTGTAGTGGAGGAACACGGCGAGGGCGACCACCGAAAGAAGCAGGAGGAACAGCAGGATCAGTCGCTCGTCGCTCCGGACGACGGCGCGGGCGTCGCCGGCGATTTCCGAGAGAGATCCGCCGATCGGCATCGCCCGCTCGTACGCGCCCGGTACGGTAAAAGGGTCGCACGGCGCGAGTCGGAACCGCGTTACACGGAGCGAGTCGGTCGGCGGTCGCCGCCGACTGCCGCCGGTCAGTCGCTCTCGACCGGCGGCGTCCCCGAGCGCGACAGCGGCTCGCCGTCGACCGGCTCGTCGGGGTTGGCGTTGATCGCCGCCTCGCTGAGCCCGAGCTGGGCGTCGACGTCGGCGTCCTCGCGCACGTGGACCGTGCCGCGGTGGATCGCGATCGCGTCGGCGAGGTGGAGCCGGACGGCGTCGAGCAGCACGTCGGCCTCGAGCGGTTGCCCGCGGCGCTTGATCTCGTCGACGCCCGCGCCCGCGGGGACATCGAAGGCGCGCTGGGAGATCACGGGCCCCTGATCGAGGTCCGTGGTCACGTAGTGGGCGGTGACGCCCGCGATGCGGACGCCGGCGTCGTTCGCCTGCCGGTACGCCTCGGCGCCGGGGAACGCCGGGAGCAGCGAGGGGTGGACGTTGATGATCCGCCCCTCGTAGCGGAAGACGACCTCGGGCGAGAGGATGCGCATGTAGCGGGCCAGCGCGATCAGGTCGACGTTATACTCGGCCAGCAGGTCGAGCAGCCGCCCCTCGTCGGTGTTGCCGTTGCCGTCGCCAACGTCGTAGAAGGGCTTGTCGTAGCGCTCCGCGAGCGAGCGGAGGTCGCCGCGGTTGCCGATGACGACCGGGATCTCGGCCTCCTCGCCGTCTTCGGCGAGGTCGCCGTTGGCCTCCGCCTCCAGCAGCGCCTCGGGCGCGTGCGTCTCCTTCGTGACGAGCAGCGCGATCCGGCGCGCGTCCCGGTCGCTCGGGAAGCGCACCTGGATGTCGACGCCGAGCTCGCGACCGAGCTCCGCGAGGGCGCGGCGGAGCTCGCCGCGCGAGGTCTCCATCTCCGAGGCGTCCACGCGGGTCGTCATCTGGAAGACGCCCTCGCGGACCGCCTGGTCCAAGTCCTCGATGTTGACTCCCCGCTCGAACAGCAGGGAGGTGACCCGCGCGATGAGTCCGGTCTTGTCTCCTCCGACGACCGTGATCTCGGTCAGTTCGCGGGTCATGCGACGATCACCTCCGCGGGTTCGAGCGGCTGCATACACTCCGGCCAGAGCGCGGAGGGGTTTTTCCCTTTCGTTCCGCGCGGGGTCTGCCACCGGCATGATCGACCAATATATACCCACGAACATGGATATAAGAGGCGTTCCAAAACGGTTTTTACACACGACTTCGCAGTATCGGGCATGACGGCATACACCGCGACGGTGACGGTCCGGCTGAAGCGGGGCGTCCTCGACCCGGAGGCCGAGACCACCCAGCAGGCGTTGGAACGCCTCGGGTTCGAGCTGTCTGACCTCCGGTCGGCCGACCGCTTCGAGGTGGACCTGGATGCGGCCGACGCCGACGAGGCCGCCGACCGCGCCGATGAGATGGCAGAGCGGCTCCTCGCGAACCCGACCATCCACGACTACGACGTCGCGGTCGCGGAGCGATGACGGTCGCCGTCGTCGAGACGACGCCGCTCGTCACCGGCGCGGTCGTCGCGGCCGCCCACGCGGGGTGGTCGGCGTGACGGTCGCCGTCGTCCAGTTCGGCGGCTCCAACTGCGACCGCGACGCGGTCCGCGCGCTGGAGCACCTCGGAGTCGAGGCCGAGCGCGTCTGGCACGAGGACGGCCTCCCGGCCGACACCGAGGGCATCGTCCTCCCCGGCGGCTTCTCGTACGGCGACTACCTCCGCGCCGGCGCGATGGCCGCCCGCGCCCCGGTCATGACCGAGGTGCGGGAGGCCGCCGCCGACGGCGTCCCCGTGATCGGCGTCTGTAACGGCGCGCAGATCGGCGCGGAGTCCGGGCTCGTCCCCGGCGCGTTCACCACCAACGCCTCCGCGCGCTTCCAGTGCGAACCGGTCCATCTGCGCGTCGAGCGCGCGGACACGCCGTGGACCGCCGCCTACGACGAGGGCGACGTCATCGAGGTCCCGATCGCGCACGGCGAGGGGAGATTCGAGATCGGCGAGGACGCCCACGCCGACCTCGTCGCCGACGACCGCGTCCTCTTCCGCTACTGCGACGTCGACGGGAACGTCACCGACGCGGCCAACCCGAACGGCTCGACCGACAACGTCGCCGGCGTCATCGGCGAGCGGGAGACGGTCGCCGTCCTCATGCCGCATCCCGAGCGCGCCACGCTCCCGGACCTCGGCCGGAGCACGGACGGGGCGGGGATCCTGAAGGCGTTCGCCTGACGAGTCCCGTCGCGACCGGCTCACTTTTTTGCGGTCGGCGACCAACCGCGTCCCATGCAGGCACGTCACATCGACCACGTCAACCTCCGGATCCCCGCGGACGGCGTCGACGACGCGCGGGAGTTCTACGGCGAGCGGCTCGGGTTCGGCATCGAGGACGCGCTGTACGCGGCCGACGAGAAGCCGTTCTTCGACGTGCGGCTGTCGGCGACGGCGGTCGTCCACCTCTGGCCGACCGACGAGTTCGAGCCGACGACGGCGACGAACTACGACCACGTCGCCGTCGTCGTCGAGGAGTCGATCGACGAGATCGAGGCCGAACTGGACGCGGCCGGCGTCGAGATCGAGAAGACGCTCGACGAGCCGCTCGGCGCGACCGGGGAGGCGCCGGCGGTGTACGTCAGAGACCCGTTCGGCTACCGGGTCGAACTGAAGGCGCGGGTGTAAAACCGACAGTATCGACGCTTGTACTTTTAAGAGGACACGCACGCGACGTATCAGGAGGATGGACGAGGAGACGGTGACGAGATATATTGAACGCTCGCGGTCGCTCGTAGAGGAGTCCCCGCAGATGGACGAGCAGAACACCCGGGCGCGGCTGATAGATCCGTTTATAAAAGACGTACTCGGTTGGGACTTCTATTCGACATCGATCGAGATGGAGTACTCGGTCCAGATGGGGTCGACTAAAAAGAAGGTCGACTACGCGCTATTCGCCGACGGATCTCCGGCGGTGTTCGTCGAAGCGAAAGGCTGTGACACGACTATTTCCGAGTCGCACGCTGATCAGCTCCGGAGCTACATGCGCCAAGAGTGGGTCGACTGGGGGCTTCTCACGAACGGAAAGTCATTCCTTGTCTTCCGACTCAAAAAGGACGGGGACAAGCCCGACGTGGAACTGCTTAGGCGCATCGAACTGGCCGATCTCACTGCAAACGACTGGCTGCTTGCGGCATTATCTAAAGAATCGATCCAGTCGGGCGCATCGACGGAGATATACGAGCGTGTCGAACGCCGTCGACAGGCGATTAATGCACTCTCCGACGGAAAATCGGAAATCGCCGAGGCGATCCGTAAAACCGTTATCGACCGCGTCGGCGAAGTTGTTTCACAGCCGGCGGAGTCCCTCTCGAAGACCTTTGTCGATGACCTAATCTCGGAGCTGGAAAGTGATCAAAACGACGGTCGAAACTCCGGTGGGAATTCCACGCAATCGGAAACTGCGTCAGGCGACGGTGAAGAGACCGAGACCGACGATCCGTCCGATACATACGTGGTCAAAATCGCTGATCAAACGGAATCTACCTCGTTCAGCGACGACAGTCAGGCCGACCTCATGGGAACGGTCGTGGACCATCTCATTAGGGAACACGGACTGATCGACGCGTATGCCCCGCTTCCGTACGTTCCGGGAAAGAAAATCGCGATCCTGAACGACGAGCCGACTCATCCGTCGGGCGAAGAGATGCGGTTGTATCGTGCGGTCGGCGGCGGCTATTACGTGTATACATCGCTGAACAAGGGAGACAAGAAACGACACCTCATCGACTTCGCTGACCCGTGCGGTGTCGACATCTCTTTCGACGGCGAGTGGTAGTCCGCCCGGACCCGAACCCGTTCGTCTCCGCGAGCAACCCTCGCCCCCTTGCGGTCGTTTAAGACCCCCGAGCGACAGGGTGAGGTATGAGCGAACAGCAGCCACGATCCGACGAGGGAGAGGCCCCTCGGCGACGCGGAGGCGACGCGGACCGGTTCGCGGGGGAGAAGGACGAGGACCTGCGGAGCAGAGACGTGACGGAGGGCGCCGAGCGCGCCCCCCACCGCTCGATGTTCCGGGCGATGGGGTTCGACGACGAGGACCTCTCCTCGCCGCTCGTCGGCGTGCCGAACCCCGCCGCCGACATCACGCCGTGTAACGTCCACCTCGACGACGTCGCCGACGCGGCGATCGACGGGATCGACGCGGCGGGCGGGATGCCGATCGAGTTCGGAACGATCACCATCTCGGACGCCATCTCGATGGGGACGGAGGGGATGAAGGCGAGCCTGATCTCCCGCGAGGTCATCGCCGACTCGGTCGAGCTCGTCTCGTTCGGCGAGCGCGTGGACGCGCTGGTGACCGTCGCCGGCTGCGACAAGAACCTCCCCGGCATGCTGATGGCGTCGATCCGCACGGACCTCCCCTCCGTGTTCCTCTACGGCGGCTCGATCATGCCCGGCGAACACGAGGGGCGCGACGTCACCATCGTCCAGGTGTTCGAGGGCGTCGGCGCCTACGCCGAGGGCGACATGAGCGGCGAGGAGCTCGACGAGCTGGAGCGCCACGCCTGCCCCGGCGCGGGCTCGTGCGGCGGGATGTTCACCGCCAACACGATGGCCTCCATCTCCGAGGCGCTCGGGATGGCGCCGCTCGGCTCGGCCTCCGCGCCCGCCGAGGACAAAGAGCGCTACGAGGTCGCGGAGCGGGCCGGCGAGCTGGTCTTGGACTGCATCGAGAACGACCGCCGCCCCTCCGACGTCCTCTCGCGGGAGTCGTTCGAGAACGCGATCGCTCTCCAGACCGCCATCGGCGGTTCGACGAACGGCGTCCTCCACCTGCTCGCGCTGGCCGCCGAGGCCGACGTCGACCTCTCGATCGAGGACTTCAACGAGATCTCGCGGCGCACGCCGAAGATCGCCGACCTCCAGCCCGGCGGGAGCCGCGTGATGAACGACCTCCACGAGGTCGGCGGCGTGCCGGTCGTGCTCCGTCGCCTCCTTGAGGCCGACCTGCTCCACGGCGACGCGATGACCGTCACCGGCCGCACCCTCGCCGAGGAGATCGCGGAACTGGAGGAGAGCGGCGCGCTCCCCGACGACTCGGAGATCGAGGCCGACTTCCTCTACACCGTGGACGAGCCGAAGGAGGAGGAGGGCGCGATCAAGATCCTCAAGGGGAACCTCGCGCCCGAGGGCTCCGTGCTGAAGGTGACCGGCGACGACGAGTTCTACCACGAGGGGCCCGCCCGCGTGTTCGAGCACGAGGAGGACGCGATGGAGTACGTCCAGTCGGGCGCGGTCGACTCCGGCGACGTGATCGTGATCCGCAACGAGGGGCCGACCGGCGGGCCGGGGATGCGCGAGATGCTCGGCGTCACCGCCGCCGTCGTCGGCGCGGGCCACGAGGACGACGTGGCCCTCCTCACCGACGGGCGCTTCTCCGGCGCGACGCGGGGCCCGATGATCGGCCACGTCGCCCCCGAGGCGGCCGACGGCGGCCCGATCGGCCTCATCGAGGACGGCGACCACGTCACCGTCGACATCCCCGAGCGCGACCTCAGCGTCGACCTCTCCGACGAGGAGTTCGAGGAGCGCCGCGAGGCGTGGGAGGCGCCCGCGCCGCAGTACGAGGGCGGTATCCTCGCGAAGTACGCTCGCGACTTCGCCTCGGCGGCCGACGGCGCGGTGACGAACCCGCGGCTGACGCGGGACCGTTAGGTAACCGGAGTTCGTTTGAGATAGAGGGCGAGGAAAGACCTGAGGCGCGCGGCCGTGAGAGCGGCGAGACCGGACGATTCGCCGCCGTCTACTCCCGTTTTCCCCCGTCAGTGTGCGCGGTCCGGACCGACTCGGCGCGCCAGACGTTGCTGCGGCGACCGGCGCGCGACAGCTCCATCTTGACGACCGAGCCGACCGGCAGGTCGGCCACCTCCTCGCGGGCGTCGTCGTCGGCGTAGTCGACGACGTGGTACGTCTCGTTGCGCGGATGTGCACGAACCGTGGTGCATTCGTGATCGTTCTGTTCGGAAATTACAGTGAAGGTGTCGTAGTTCGACATCTTAACCCGTTATTCTTGGACATACTACTTTAATTCTCCGTATATTCACTACGGTCGTCAATCAGGTGGTAAAACGGATATAAGGTGTATAACGCCGCTGGCGACGCGGGGAACGGAGCGGTCGGCGGTCGTCTCGGACCAGCACGCATATTTCCGCCCGCCGCCGACCCCGACGCATGGAATCCAGTCGGGAGGACGAGGAGCCGGTCGGCGTGGCGCTGTTCGTCGACGGGCCGAACGTGTTGCGCGAGGAGTTCGACGTCGACCTCGACGACGTCCGACGGGCGGCCGAGGCCGAGGGGCCGCTCGTGACGACGCGGCTCTACCTCGACGAGCACGCGACCCCGGGGCTGATACAGGCCGCGGAGGCGCGCGGGTTCGAGGTCGTGATCACGAGCGGCGACGTCGACGTGAAGCTCGCGGTCGACGCCGCCCAGTTCGCGGCCGAGAACCGGATGTCCGTCCTCGCGATCGCCTCCCGCGACACCGACTTCAAGCCCGTCGTCGAGACGGCGAACGGCTACGGGATCCGGACCCTCGCCATCGCGCCCGGCGAGTTCGGGCGGTCCGACGCCCTGCGGAACGCCGCGACCGGGTCCGTGACGCTCGACGAGGTCGGCGCGGACGACGGGGAGGCCGGCTCGGACGGCGGCGAGCCCGGCGAACCGAACGCGGTCGAGGGGGACGCGGCGATCGGGTCGGACGCGGCCGCGGACTCCCAACCCGAGTAACGTCCGGCACCGAGCTACCTCCGCCCGCCGCCGCGTCCGCGACCCGCCCACCCGATCAGCACCGCGCCGAAGCCGCCCGCGATCGCCGCGGCGCCGCCGATACCGACGGCGGTCGGGAGGAGCCCGAGGCGGGCGATCGCGGCGTCGACGCCGACCCGGAACCAGCCGAGGTTCGGGACCGACACCAGCGCCTTGGCGGAGATCCACTCCTCCCGGACGACCGGGGCGATCCCCGCGCTCTGGTCGTACTCGCCGTTCGCGTCGCCGAAGGTGATGTAGCCGTCGTAGGGCGCGGGACAGCTCGCTAGGTCTGCGCAGTCGCCGTCGAGCAGCGCGGGGTCCGCGCGGTCGGTCCAGTCCTCGCCCGCGCTGACCCGGAACGCGAGCCGGTGGAGGATCGGCCGCGTCTCCCCGTCCGGGGGGTCGAACACCACCACGTCTCCCGCGCCCCCGAGCCGCGCGGGCGCGCCGGGCTCGGCGTGTCCGACCAGCCCGCGCCAGGGGAACCGCTCCGTCGCGGTGACGACCACGAGGTCGCCGCGTTCGACGGTCGGCTCCATGCTCCCGCTCTCGACGGCGACGAACGGGGGCCACACGCCCGCGGCCGCCGCGACGACGAGCGCCACGAGCAGGACCGCCGCGGCGGGCGCGAGGAGTTCGGAGACGTTCCGCTTCACGCGAGTCAGGGAGTGGGGAAGCGGCTTGAGCCTGTCGGCGCCCCCGCCCCTTCCGGCGGCGGTCGGGCGCCGAGACCCTGCGACTCCGGGCGCCGAGACCGCCCCGATGGCAAGACCTTAGGCGCGTCCCGGCGACCGTTCGGCCATGACCGATCGGCTTCCACCCCTCCACGAGACCCACGAGGCGCGCGGCGCGAAGTTCACCGACTTCGGCGGCTGGCAGATGCCGGTCGAGTTCGGGTCGATCCGCGAGGAGCACGCCGCGGTCCGAGAGTCCGTCGGCGTCTTCGACGTCTCGCACATGAGCGAGGTCGAGGTGTCCGGCCCGGACGCGACGGCGCTGATGAACCGCCTGACGACAAACGACGCGGCGGCGCTCGATCCGGGCGACTCGCAGTACGCGGCGATCACGGACGAGGAGGGGGTCATGCTCGACGACACCGTCGTCTACCGGCTCCCTGACGGGATCGAGGCCGGGACGGGCGCCGACGCGCTGGCCGGCATGGACCGCGACCTCGACGCCGCCGCCGGCGACCCCGCGTACCTCTTCGTCCCGAACGCGGGCCACGACGACCAGATGACCGACCGGTGGACGGAGTACCGCGACGAGGCGGGGCTCGACGCGACCGTCGCGAACGTCACCGACGACTGGGCGATGCTCGCGGTGCAGGGCCCGGACGCGGCCGACGCGGTCGACGACGCGACCCCCGCCGACCGCGTGGTCGGCCTCCCGAAGTTCGAGGCGACGGTCGCCGCGGTCGCGGGCGCCGACAGCTGGGTCGCCCGAACCGGATACACCGGGGAGGACGGGTTCGAAATACTGTGTCCGACCGACGCGGTCGAAGACGTCTGGTCGGCGTTCGCCGGCGAGGGCGGAGCCGAGCCGGCCGCACAGCCGTGCGGGCTCGGCGCGCGAGACACCCTCCGGACGGAGATGGGCTACCTCCTCTCCGGGCAGGACTTCGACCCCGACGACGAGCCCCGAACCCCCTACGAGGCGCGGATCGGGTTCGTCGTGAAGCTGGACACGGAGTTCGTCGGCCGCGACGCGCTCGAGCGACAGAAGGCGGAGGGGGTCGACGAGCGGTTCGTCGGCGTCCGCCTCCTGGAGCGCGGCGTCCCCCGCGGGGGCTACGCGGTGACCGACGGCGACCTCACTCGGATTGGACACCTCACCTCCGGGACCATGAGCCCGACGCTCGACGAGCCGATCGGCCTCGGCTACCTCCACGAGAGCTACGTCGAGCCGGGGGCCGAGGTGAGCGTCGTCGTGCGCGGCGACGAGAAGCGCGCCGAGATCGTGATCCCGCCGTTCCTCGACCGGTAGCCGTCCGGCTACTCGCGGTCACCCGTCGGCGTCGCCGCCCTCGCCGCCGAACTCCTCCGCGTACACCCGCTGTATCACCATGTAGAGTCGCCAGTGGTCGACGCCGAGCCGGTCCGCCAGCGTCCGGGCCGCGTCGAGGTAGCGGTCGTACGCCGCCGGCGTCATCGGGTCCGGATACGCCGGGTCGAGGTCGGTGAGCGCCGCGACGACTCGCCACTCGCGGTCGCCGACGACGAGGAACCGGTCCGGGTCGAGGAACCAGAGCAGCGCGGAAGCGATCGCGACGTCGACGCCGGGCAGGTCCGCGAGCGCGTCGAGGGCGCGGTGGTGGGCGGGCGCTCGCGGGTCGCCGTCGCCGCCCTCCTCGGGGGCCGCCTCGTCGAGCGCGTCGATCGCGTCCCACATCGCCCCGCGGAGCTCGCTCGGGTCCGCGTCCTCGACGGCCCCCTCGACCGCCCGACGCTCTTCCTGGTCGATCGCGTCGACGCGGCGCCGGAAGTACCAGCGGACGACCCACTCGACGTCCCGCCTGCCGTAGTCGCCGGCGCGGAACGCGTCCGGGAGCGTCTCGATCGACTCCGCCTCGACCGGGTGGAAGGGGGCGGTCTCGCGGTACGTCTCGACGTGCTCGTCCACGCGCGCCTCGACGTCGGCGAGTGTCGTGTCCATACCGGCCGAACGCCGGCCGTCGACAAAACGGTTCGGCGGGCGTTGGCGGCGAGCGTCCGGAGTGCGAGCGTGCAGCGAGGGGGCGTTGGGAGCGGGCGTCCGGAGTCCGAGTCGGCCTTCGCGGGCGCGCCGCCCCCGCTCACGACGCATCACACTGTTGAAACGACCGATACACTGATGCAGGAGGCATCACAAATCGTGATATATGACTGCACGTCAGGGTGAGTACCATGTCGACTGAGGGAGACGAGGCGGTGAAAACGATCTGCCCGTACTGCGGCGTCGGGTGCGGGATCAAGGTGAACCAGGGCGACGACCCCGGCGACGTAAACTTCATGCCGTGGGGCGAGGCCCCGGTCAACGAGGGGCGCGTCTGCATCAAGGGCGGCGCGGCGACGCAGGTCGTCGACCACGAGGACCGTCTCACGGAGCCGCTCATAAAGGAGGACGGCGAGTTCCGCGAGGCGACGTGGGAGGAGGCGTACGACCGGATCGTCTCGGAGATGGAGCGTATCCGGGACGACTACGACCCCGACGCGATGGGCTTCTTCGGGTCCTCGAAGACGATGAACGAGGAGAACTACCTCCTCCAGAAGCTCGCGCGCCGGTACGGCACCAACAACGTCGACAACTGCACGCGGATGTGCCACGCCTCGACGGTGTGGGCGCTCCGGACCAGCCTCGGCGCGGGTGCGATGACGAACAGCATGGAGGACCTCGAGGAGGCGGCCGACGTGTTCTGGATCCAGGGGGCGAACCCGGGCGAGCAGCACCCGATCGCCAACAGCCAGTACTTCCGGCAGGCCGTCCTGGAGGGCGCGACCGTCATCCAGGTCGACCCCCACGCGAACAAGACGACCCGGTCGTTCGAGATCGACGAGACCGACCGGCACATGCACCTCCAGTTGAACCCGGGAGCCGACATTCCTCTGCTCAACGTCGTTCTGAAGACGATCCTCGAACGCCACGAGGAAGAGCCCGACGCGGGCTGGATCGACGAGGAGTTCGTCGAGGAGCGCACCGAGGGGTTCGAGCACTTGAAAGAGACGCTCGCGGACTTCGACAAGGAGGCGGCCGCCGAGGAGGCGGGCGTCCCCCTCGAGGACATCGAGCTCGCCGCGGAGAAGTACGCGATGGCGAACAACGCCGCCATCTTCACCGGGATGGGGATGAGCCAGCACACCTGCGGCGTCGACAACGTGCAGAACGAGATCAACCTCGCGCTGATCACGGGGAACCTCGGCCGGCCCGGCACCGGCGTCAACCCGCTCCGCGGCCAGAACAACGTCCAGGGCACGTGTGACGTCGGTGCGATGCCGAACGTCCTACCGGGCTACCAGCTCGTCGACGACGACGAGGCCCGGAAGAGCGTCGAGGACGTTTGGGGCTTCGAGGTGCCCGACGAACCCGGGCTCACGAACGTCGAGATCTCCCACGAGGCGGGCCACTCCGTCCACGGCCTGTACGTCATGGGCGAGAACCCCGTCATGAGCGAACCCGACGGCAACGAGGTCGAAGAGCGGCTGAAGTCGCTGGAGTTCATGGTGGCCCAAGACATCTTCATGACCGAGACCGCGAAGTTCGCCGACGTCGTCCTGCCGGCGACGACGTGGGCAGAGCGCGGTGGCACAGTCACCAACACCGACCGCCGCGTCCAACGGATGCGCGGCGTCGACACGGTCCACGAGAACACGAAGCACGACCTCGACATCCTGATGGAGGTCGGGAGCCGCCTCTTCAGCGAGGACGAGTTCCGCTTCGAGGACGCCGAGGCCGTCTTCGAGGAGCTCCGCCGGGTGTGTCCGAGCTACCACGGGATGACCTACGACGCGCTCGGCGAGGAAGGGATCCAGTGGCCCTGCTACGAGGAGGGCGACGAGGGCGATCAGTACCTCTACGAGGACTCCTTCGACACGGAGAACGGCCTCGGTCAGATCGAGGGCGTCCGCCACCAGCCGCCGGCCGAGGTGCCGGACGAGGAGTACCCGCTGATCCTCACCACCGCGCGACTCGAGGAACACTACAACACGGGGACGATGAGCCGGCGCTCGCCGACGCTGTCGCGTCAGCACCCGGAGAACTTCGTCGACGTCCACCCGAACGACGCCGCGGAGTACGGCATCGAGGACGGCGACGTGGTCACGCTCCGCTCCCGTCGCGGCGAGATCGAGGTGAAGGCGCAGGTGACCGAGGACATCAAGGAGGGCGTCGTCTGGACGACGCCGCACTTCGCCGCCGCCTCGGCGAACCGCCTCACGAACGACGTGCTGGACGACCGCGCGAAGATTCCGGAGTACAAGGCCGCGGCGGCGGACATCGCGGTTACCGTGACAGACGGCGGGGAGTCCGCGGACGACGCGGAGCCCGCGGACGACTGACGGGACGGACCGCTCCCGTCCGCACCGGGACCGTCGCTTCCGGCCCGCCGTCGCCTCGCCCGGAGCGGTTACCCGTCGATCGCCCGCTTCGTCTTCTCGACGACCTCGACGTCCGCGATCCGCGTGTCGGGGTAGCCGCCGTCCGCGTCCTTCTCGGCGGCCTTCACCATGTCCCAGACCGTGTTGAGCCCGGTGGTGACGCCCTCTAGCGCCTCCATCTCACAGCCGGTCTTGCCGGTCGTCTCCACCGCGACGGTCAGCTCGATCCGGTCGTCGCCGACCGCGAAGTCGGTGTCGACGTTCGTGATCGGGATCTGGTGACACATCGGGATCGTCTCCCACGTGTGTTTGACGGCCTGCACGGCGCCGATCCGAGCTGTCGCGAGCACGTCTCCCTTCCCGACCTCGTCGGCCTCGACGGCCGCGATCGTCGAGGGCGTCAGTCGGATCTCGCCGCGCGCGACCGCGAGGCGGCTCGTGTCCGGCTTCGCGCCGACGTCGACCATCCGGACCTCGCCGGAGTCGTCGGTGTGGGTCAGCTCGTCGGTGGCTCCGTCGGCGGGCTCGCGCTCGTCACTCATCACGCATTGCCTCGGGAAGCCGGTCGGGTAAGTCCGTCGCCACGAGGCCGTTCCCGCGGGCGGTGGCCGCGGCGTCGCCGGCCCGCCCGTTGACGTACGCCCCGATCGCGGCCGCCCGGAACGGGTCGGTGACGGCCGCCAGCGCGCCGACGGTCCCGGCGAGCACGTCGCCCGTTCCGCCGACCGTCATGCCCGGGTTCCCCGTCCGGTTCAGTCGCACGGCGTCGCCGTCGCCGTCGCTGATCACGTCGACCGCGCCCTTCACGAGCAAGGTGTGACCGAGGTCGGCGGCGAACGCCCGAACGAGCGCCGCGCGCTCGTCGGGGTCGGCCGCGGTCTCGCCGCCCATCCCGACGAGTTCGCCCTGATGGGGCGTACAGACCAGCGTCGCGTCGGTGTCGACCTCGGGGACCGCGCGGAGCGCGTCGGCGTCGACCACGGCCCGGCCGTCGTAGCCGGCGAGGAACTCGCGGACGAACTCCAGCGTGGCGTCGTCGTCGCCCAGTCCCGGCCCGAACACGACGACGTCGTTGTCGGCCGCCAACTCCGCGACGCGGTCGACGTGGGCCGGGCCGAGCCGGCCGCCCGGGAGCCCGCGGACGATCAGGTCGGCCGAGTACCCCTGCACCTCCCGCGCGACGGTCTCCGGGCAGGCGACGCGCACGAGGTCGGCGCCGGCCCGGAGCGCGGCCCGCGCGGCCAGCGACGGCGCGCCGGTGTAGGGGCCGCCGCCGACGACGAGCACCTCGCCGTTCTCCCCTTTGTGCGAGTCCGGGTCGCGACCGAGCGCGAGCAGGTCGCCGGGCCCGGTGTACCGCTCCGCGGCCGCCGGGATCCCGATGTCCGCGACCGTCACCGCGGCGTCGAGCGCGCCGAGCCCCGGCTTCTCGTCGTGGAAGGTGACGACGCGGTCGGCCTCGACGCGACGGCCGGCGTCGGCCCGGCCGTCCGAACCGCCACCGGCTCCCGTCGGTTCGCCCGTGTCGGCGTCGATCCCGGAGGGGACGTCGACGGCGACGACCGTCGCGTCGCTCTCGTTCGCCAGCCGCGCCGCCGTCCGCTCGGGCTCCCGGAGCGCGCCCGTGACCCCCGTTCCGAGCATCGCGTCGACGACGACGTCGGGGTCGCCGAGCGACAGGTCCGCCGAGTCGGTGACGGTCTCGGTCGGGATCTCGGCCGCGTCGAGCGCCGCCCAGTTCTCCCGCGCGATGTCGCTGCGGATCGATTCCGGCCGGCCGAGCAGGTGCACCGTCGCGTCGTACGCGGAGAGGAACCGCGCGGCGACGAACGCGTCGCCCCCGTTGTTCCCGCGCCCGCACAGCAGCGCGACCTCGGCGCCCGAGTCGGCGACGGCCCGGACCTCGCGAGCGACCGCGTTGCCCGACGACTCCATCAGCTGCTTGCGCGGCACGCCGAGGGCGGCGGCGTTGGCGTCGACCGCGGCCATGCGTTCCGTCGATATCATGCCTCTGGATCCGCGCCCCGTCGGATTAAGCGTGGGGTCGCGGCGAGGTAGCGGCGAGCGGGCGGCGAGGGGGGTGGCAAGGGACGGCCGCAGGCCGGCCCCGGCGACTCGGTCGCGCTCGGAATGAAAATGTTGAAGCTTTTCGGTGGGGAATCCGGGAGACAGAACCCGTGCGACCCGCTGCACATCCAGACGCGCCGACGCGGCCCGACCGGCTCCCGTCCGCCGCGGACGCGGCGGTCGGCGGATCGGCTCGTCAGAACGTCGTCCGCACCCCTCCGCAGAGCGGTCTCCGGCGGACGACACGCGAACGACGGACCCTCGTATGAACATCGGATTCTTCACAGACAGCTACTTTCCCGGCGTCGACGGCGTCACCTACACGATCCGCGCGTGGCGGGATCGCCTGGAGGACCGGGGCCACGACGTGTTCGTCGTCTACCCGGCGAGCAGCCACGAGCCGGACGAGCGGGAGATCCCCGTGCGGTCGCTGCCGAACCCCTTCTACCGCCAGTACCGGGTTCCCGTCTACCGCCGGCTCTCCACGCTTCCCGACCTCGACGTGGTCCACTGCCACGGTCCCGCGTCGACCGGACTGATGGGACGCCGGTACGCGAAGAAGCGCGGCGTGAAGTCGGTGTACACCCACCACACGCCGGTCGAGGACTACTTCGTTCAGGGGCTGAAGCTGGAGTCGCTCTCCGACGTCGCCGGGCGCCTGTACGTCGCCTACGAGAACCGGTTTCTCAGCTCGTTCGACTGCGTCACCGCGTCGACGTCGCGGATCCGGCGGGACGTGGCCCCGCGAAAGCTCCCCGTCGGTATCGAGATGGAGACGTTCCGCCCCGTCGAGGACTCGCGGTTCGAGCGCGACGGGCCGACCGTCGGCTACAGCGGCCGGATGACCCGCAACAAGAACGTCGACGAGATACTGCGACTGGCCGAGCGGATGCCGGACGTGCGCTTCGAACTCGTCGGAGAGGGGCCCGCGCGTGACGCCCTCGAACGCGACGCCCCGGACAACGCCCGGTTCCGAGACTTCCTCCCGCGGGAGGATCTGCCGGCGTTCTACTCCGCGCTCGACGTCTTCGCCACCGCCTCGACCTGCGACACTCTCGGTCTCTCGACGCTGGAGGCGAACGCCTGCGGGACGCCGGTCGCCGCGGCCGACGTCTCCCCGTTCGACGAGACCATCGGCGAGGCCAACGGCGCCCGCTTCGCGTACGGCGACCGCGACGACATGGAGCGCGCGGTCAGGGACTGTCTCGACGGCGATCGGCGGACTCGGGAGGCGGTCGAGGGGTTCTCCGTGACGCGCACGATAGACGAGCTCGAGTCCATCTACGGGGTGTCCTCGTAGATGGGGGCGGACAACGTCGACGTCTTCCAGCGCCTGGTGTTCAGCGTTCCGCCGCTGAAGGTACAGATACCGGCGCTCGTCGGGCTCAGCGGCGTGTACAGCCTCCTCGCCTTCGTCGCGTTCTCGACGTTCACGCCGCTCTCCCCGGCGCCGTCCAGCGTCCTGCCGGTCGCGGTCCTCCTCTTCCTGCTCCCCTTCCTGTTCGCCGGGGAGCTGTTCCACCGGCTGCTGCCTAGCTACCCCCGGTCGTGGAGCTTCTTTCTCGCCGCCGTCAACCAGTTCGTCCTGTTCGTCTACTCGCTGGTGCTCTCCGGCGCCAACGACGTCGGGAACGTCTGGAGTATCGTCTGGCTCCTCTTCATCACAATCTACCTGATCAACATCCTCGCGCTCGTCGTCTCGACGGGGATCGACCGCTACAAGCGGATCCTCCTCGTGTCGCTCGCGGAGCCGGCGGCGCTGATCGCGGCCTTCTACGCGTTCGCGGGCGGCGACCTCGGCTTCTCGACGTACCGTCACGTGTTCGCGTTCGCGTCGCTTTTGATCGCGGCCGCGTTCCTCGTGTCGGTGCTCGCCCTCGTCGACTACCTCATCCGGAGCAACACGGACGTCTCCGCGTTCGCGCTAACGTCCGGGATCCTCCGCAACGACCGGGAGTCGTTGGACCTCGGCGTCGAGGCCGAGCCCGTCGTGGAGACCCTCGCGATCGACAACGGGCGACGGCTGACGCTCGCCGCCCCGTGGGTCCACCCCGGGCCGCTGGGCGGGTTCGGGGGCGGTCAGCTCAGCGGGAACGTCATCGAGGCGCTGAACGAGGGCGAGAGCCACGGCTTCTTCCTCCACGTCCCGTGCACGCACAAGGAGGACCTCTCGAACCCGACCGACGCCCGGAAGATCCTCGACGCCGTCGCCGATCCCGACGGCGTCGGTCGCGCCTCCAGGCTCGTCCACGAGGACTACGGCGAGATCGAGTTCTACGGGCGACGGATCGGCGACAAGCAGGTCGTCTACCTCCACAGCGAGGGGATCGACGACTACGACACCGGGGTGTTCATGCGGGACGTCGACGAGTCCGAGGTGCTCTTGGTCGACCTCCACAAGCACGACATCCAGGACGGACCGACGAAGGAGGTGCAGTACGGCTCCAGCGAGGCCGACCGACTGAAAGACCGCTTCGACGACTTCCGCGAACGGCTCGCCGAGGAGTCGCTCCACGGCTACGCCGCCGGGTTCGCGGTCGAGCGCACCGATCAGGACATGATCGCGGTGGTCGAGACCGTCGACGGCCAGGACGTGCTGACGATCGGGATCGACACGAACGGCGTCACGCCGGACATCCGCGAGATGGAGGACCGCTACGGGGAGGCGTTCGACGAGGTCCTCGTGTTCTCGACGGACACCCACGCCTCGATCTACGAGCTCGCGAACATGAAACAGTCCAACGTCGACGCCCTCGAAGCGGCGATCGAGCGCGCACTCGACGACGTCTCGCCGGCGACGGTCGGGCTGGAGAGCCGGAAGACGGACCCCCTCAAGCTCCTCAAGAACGACTACAACGGGCTCGTGTTCAGCGTCAACATCCTCATCCGGCTGACGGTGATCGCGCTGCTGACGCTGTACGCGCTGCTCGTGCTGTGGCTGTTCTTCTGAACGAGCTAGACCGCGGGCGATCGTTCGGAATACGGTACGCGTCGCCGCCGTGGACGGAACCGAGGCCACGGGTCCGGAGAGACCCGACGACGGCCGCGATGGATTTAGGTTGTCTCTGACACATGTGCGCGCATGACACGACTGACGGGCGAGGCGCTCGACGACGCGGCGATCGAGTCGTTTCTCGAAACGCAATCGGTGGGGACCCTCTCGTTGGCGAAGGGGAACGAGTCCTACGCTATCCCGGTGTCGTTCACCTTCGACCCGGACGACCGAGACGTCTACTTCAGGCTCGGATACGCCCCGGGAAGCCGCAAGCGGGAGTTCATCGACGCGACGGAGCGCGCGACGTTCGTCGTCGCCGCCGAGACCGAGGCGGGCTGGAAAAGCGTCCTCGCGCGCGGCGAGCCGGAACACCGCAGCACCGTCGACGACTTAGACACTCACCGCCCGAGCGACCGCTCGGTCAGTCAGGCTGAGCGCGAGATGGAGATCCCGTTTTATCACGTGTTCGACGCGCCGGCGGACGCGGTGTTCGCGCTCGTGCGGCTCCAAGCCGACGAGCTGACCGGCGTCGTGGAGGCCGACGGTCGCTGAGGGCGAGCGCAGGGACCCCCTCTCCTCTCCCACCGACGGGACGCTGGTCCGGGTCGTCGCGCGCCTCGCTCACCGCATCGCGTCGATCCCGATCGCCGAGACGGAGATCCCGCCGATCAGCGTCGGGAGCCAGTAGACGGCGCCGCGGAACACGAGCACGGCGGCGGTGACGGTCGCCGCGGCGACGCCCGTGGTCGGGACGAGCAGCGCGACGAACGCCGCCTCGATCCCGCCCAGTCCGCCGGGCAGCGGCGTGGCGCCCGCGACGTACGCCAGCGGGACCGCGAACAGGGCGACCTCCGGTGCGATGGGACTGCCGACGGCGGCGAACGCGACCGCGAGCGCGGTCGCCTGGAGCGTCCACCCCGCGAGGGAGAGCCCGACCGCGGCCGCGAGGCGCCGGGGTCTCGTGCCGACGCGCTCGATGTCCTCGAAGAAGTTCCGCAGGCGCGTCGCGAGCGCCGTCTCGACCGCGGCGGCGTCGAACCGCCGCAGCCGACCGAGGAGCCCGCCGACGGCGGCCGGGAGGCGGTCGACGAGCTCCCGACGGTAGCGCCAGCCGAGCGCGATCGCGGTCGCGATCGACGCGATCAGCGCGACGGCGACGGCGACGGCGACCTCCAGGCGCTCGCCGATGGCGGCGGTGGCGGCGTAGGCGCCGACCCCGAGGAAGACTAAGGAGATCGAGGGAACGACGTTGAGCACGTCGACGCTCGCGATGCCGACGAGCCCCGTCTCGTATCGCGAGCCGGACACCTTCGCGATGAGCGCCGCGGTGACCGGCTCGCCGCCCGCCTGTCCGAAGGGCGTGACGTTGTTCGCGAAGACGGCCCCCGCGTACACGAGGAACGACGTCGCGACCGGGAGGTCGACGTCAAGCGAGCCGAGCACCGTCCTGAGCATGAGGCTCCACGCGATCAGCCAGCAGAGCGCGAGCCCGAACGTCGCCGCGACCAGCCAAGGGTCGGACGCCAGCAGCGCGTCGACCACGCGGCCGGCGCCGACGACCGCGAACAGCACCGCGAGAATCGCGACCGCCGCGGTCCCGCCGATGACCAGTCCGCGCCGGCGGTTTCCGTCCATACGGTGCGGTGCGTCGGTGGCGAACTTGAAACGTCTGATCGCGGCCGTCCGGCGATTCCGGGACGGCGGCCGACCGAGCACCAACAAGAATACAACCGTCGGTGGAGAAGCGTCGCGCAACCTATGGAAGACCAGCGGTTCCTCGAGTCAGAGTGGGACTACTGTCTGGTCCTCGACGCGTGCCGCTACGACGTGTTCGAGGACGTGTACGACGAGTACCTCGACGGCGACCTCGAGAAGCGCTGGAGCGTCGGCTCGTCGACGCCGGAGTGGGCTTACCGGACGTTCACCGGCGACCACGACATCGCCTACTTCTCCGGCAATCCCTTCATCAACGACCTGGGAATCCCGCTGAACGAGCTGAAGTGGGGCGCGAGCTGCGACTACGAGTGGACCGCCTCCGAGCACATCAGCGACATCCACGACGTCTGGAAGACCGGGTGGGACGACGACCTCGGCACGGTCCCCCCTGAGGGGATCGCGGAGGCGTTCCGGAACAACGCCGAGGCGGTCGAGCGGGCCGACCGCACGGTGCTCCACTACATGCAGCCGCACGCCCCCTACCTTTCCCGCGGGAAGGGCCAGAAGCTCAAGCAGATCCAAAAGGGTATCAGAGAGCAGGAAGCTGAGGAGGCGGCCGGCGACGACGACGACGGCGGCGGACTCCTCTCCTCGCTCAGCGACACGGTCCGGCCCAAGATCGAGAGCCGGCTCGACGACAGCGAGTTCGCGCAGAAGGCGGGGCTGTGGCTGGAGCTCGACCCGGCCGACCTCGTCACGGACGGCACGCGCGTCACCGCGCTCCGCCTCTACGAGGAGAACCTCCGGATCGCCCTCGAATCCGTCGCGGAGCTGGTCGAGGAGCTCGACGGGACCGTCGTCGTCACCGCCGACCACGGCGAGGCCTTCGGCGAGGAGGGCGTCTGGGAACACCACATCGAGACGCACATCCCGCCGCTGATGGAGGTCCCGTGGCTGGAAGTGAACTGAACGCTACGGAGCCGACGCCGGCGTCGCCCCTCGCGGTCGCGTCCGCGACCGTCGCCGACTCGACCGCCGCGGACTCGACCCCCGTCCCGTCCTCGATTCCCCGATGAAGGTCAGCCACTACTTCGAGTTCGAAGACCACGTCACGGGCGGGATCCGCGAGTCGGTCGTCCACCAGCGGAAGATGCTCGACCGGGTCGGCATCGAGTACACCACGGCCCCGACCCTCGACGCCGACGTGCTCCACTGCAACCTGATGGGACCGCGCTCGGCGTGGTACGCGAAGCGCGCGAGCGACCGCGGCGTTCCGGTCGTGGCGCACACTCACGTCACCGCGGAGGACTTCGGCGACAGCTTCCGGTTCACGAACGCGCTCGCGAAGCCGCTCCGGCCCTACCTGCGCCGGGCGTACGGGCTCGCCGACGCGCTCGTCTGCCCCTCGGAGTACAACCGCGGCGTGATCGAGGGGTACGCGGACGCCCCGACGACCGTTATCTCGAACGGCGTCGACCGCGAGAAGCTGGCGGGCTTCGAGTCGCTCGAAGCGGAGTACCGCGAGCGGTACGACCTAGAGCCGCCGACCGTCTTCCTCGTCGGCCACGTGATCAAGCGGAAGGGGTTAGAGACGTTCGTCGATGTCGCCCGCGCGCTCCCCGACGTCGACTTCGCGTGGTTCGGGCCGCTCGACCTGTCGCTGAAGGGCCGCGAGACGACCCGGCTCATCGAGGAGTCGCCCGACAACTGCAGGTTCACGGGGTTCGTCGACGACGTCCGGGGCGCGTTCGCCGCGGGCGACGTGTTCCTGTTCCCGACCCACGAGGAGAACGAGGGGATCGCGCTGCTGGAGGCGATGACCGCCGGCAAGGCCGTCGTCGTCCGTGACATCGAGACGTTCTCGTGGCTCGACGACGGCGAGGACTGCCTCAAGGTCGGCCCCGTCGACGCCGACTCCGAGACCGAGGCGTTCGCGGACGCGATACGTCGGCTCTCGGACCCCGCGCTCCGCGAGCGACTCGGGGCGAGCGCGGCCGCCCGCAGCGAGGCGTTCTCGCTCGACGCCATCGCGGAGCGGTACCGGTCGCTCTACGACGGGCTGATCTGAGGGCCGATCGCCCGCCCTCGGGGGTTTCGGTCACTCGCCGGCAGTGTTGTCCAAACCGCAGTTGGTTTGACCCTGAGCGTTCTCCGTGCAGGTAACATGACACGCGTGAGCGTCATCGGCTGCGGGAACATGGGGGGTGCCCTGTTGCGCGGCCTCGCGAGAACCGACTCGTATCACCTGACGGCGATCGACCTCGACCCGGACGCGCTCGCGGCCGTCGCGGACGCCGCGGACGAGACGACCGACGACGTGGCGGCGGCGAAAGAGGCCGACGTCGTGGTCCTCGCCGTGAAACCGGACGTCGCCGAGCACGTCCTCGCGGACCTCGACCTGGGCGCCGACCAGCAGCTCGTGACGCTGGCCGCGGGGCTCCCCCGCGAGTTCGTCGCGGAGCGGACCGCGGCGAGCGTGGTCCGGATCATGCCCAACCTCGCGGCGGAGACCGGCGACATGGCCGCGGCGGCGACGAACGAGGGCCTCACCGACGAGGTCCGCGCGATGCTCGACGACGCCGGGGAGTTCGTCGAGGTCGACGAGTCGCTGATGGACGTCTCGACCGCGGTCAACGGGAGCGGTCCCGCCTTCGCTTTCTACCTCATCGACGCGGTGAAGCGGGCCGGGATCGACGGCGGCCTCGAGCCCGAGCAGGCGGAGACGCTCGCCGCGCAGACGTTCAAGGGCGCCGCCGAGACCGTCCTCCGGGACGACCGGAGCGTCGACGAGCTGATCGACGCCGTCTGCTCGCCGAACGGGACGACGATCGAGGGGATGGAGGTCCTCTGGGACAGCGACGCCGACGAGGCAGTGGTCGACGCCGTCGCGGCGGCCGAGGAGCGCTCGCGGGAACTGGCCGAGGCGTTCGATGACGAGTGACGGCGTCGCGGTCGGGGCGGTGGACCCGGACGCCGTCGACCGCGCGCGGACCGCGGCCGCCGAGGCCGACCGCGTGGTCGTGAAGGCGGGGACCAACTCCCTCACCGACGATGACTCGCGGCTCGACCGCGTGAAGCTCGACAAGCTCGTCGCCGACGTGATGGACCTTCGCCGGCGCGGAAAGGAGGTCGTCCTCGTCTCCTCGGGCGCCGTCGGCGCCGGCATCGGTCGGCTCGGTAACGGCGGCGGGACCGCCGCGGTCGACGTCGACATCGACCGGGGAAGCGACGTGATCGACGAGCGCCAGGCGCTGTCGACGGTCGGTCAGAGCCTCCTGATGCGCCACTACACGCAGAGCTTCGACCGCTACGACCAGCCGGTCGCGCAGATCCTCGTGACCGGGGCCGACCTCGACGCGCCCGAGCGGTTCGACAACTTCACCAACACCGTCGAGACCCTGCTCGAGTGGGGCGTCGTCCCCGTCATCAACGAGAACGACGCGGTCGCGACCGACGAGCTGCGGATCGGTGACAACGACATGCTGTCGGCGTCGGCCGCGATCGCGCTCGACGTCGACCTGCTGGTCACGCTCACCGACGTCGAGGGGGTGTACACCGGGAACCCGAAGCGCGATCCGGACGCGACCGTCATCGAGGCGGTCGGAGCGAACTACGACGCGGTCCGGGAGCTGGTCGGCGACAGCACGGCCACCGACTTCGGCGGGATACAGACGAAGGTCGAGGGCGCCCGCGACGTGGCGGAGAGCGGCACCCCCGGAGTGATCGCCGGCTCGGCGACCCGGGACGTCTTAGAGCGGATCGCAGCCGGTAAACCGACGGGCACGCTATTCGTCCCGACAGCGGGTGAGACGAATGAGTGAGACGACGGAGATCGAGCGCGACACGGACGAGTTGGTCGAGCGGAGCCAGCGGGCCGCCCTGCGGCTCGCCAACGCCGACGAGGCGACCCGGGACGACGCGCTCCGGGCGATCGCCGACGCGCTCCGCGCGAACGAGGCCGAGATCCTCGACGCGAACGCGCGGGACGTCGAGGCGGCCGCGGCGATGTTGGAGCGCGGCGAGTACACGCAGGCGCTCGTCGACCGCCTGAAGCTCGACGCCGCGAAGCTCGACGACATCGCCGGGATGGTCGAGTCCGTCGCCGAGCAGACCGACCCCCTCGGTCGGACGCTCGCGGCCCGCGAGCTCGACGAGGGGCTGGAGCTGTACAGGGTGTCCGTGCCGATCGGCGTGGTCGCGACCGTCTTCGAGTCGCGGCCGGACGCGCTCGTCCAGATCGCGGCCCTCGCGCTGAAGTCCGGCAACGCCGTCATCCTCAAGGGCGGCAGCGAGGCGAGCGAGTCGAACCGCGTCCTCCACCGGGTGATCCGCGAGGCGACCGCCGACCTCCCCGACGGGTGGGCGGGGCTCGTCGAGGCCCACGAGGAGGTCGACCGCCTCCTCGAACGCGACGACGCGGTCGACTTGGTGATGCCGCGGGGGTCCTCGGAGTTCGTCTCGTACATCCAAGACAACACCCAGATCCCCGTGCTCGGCCACACGGAGGGCGTCTGTCACGTCTACGTCGACGACGACGCCGACCTGGAGATGGCCGCCGACGTCGCGTTCGACGCGAAGGTCCAGTACCCGGCGGTGTGTAACGCGGTCGAGACGCTGCTCGTGAACGAGGCGGTCGCGCCCGACCTACTCCCGGAACTGGTCGACCGCTACGAGGCCGCGAACGTCGAGCTCCGCGGTGACGCCGCCACCCGCGAGATCGTCGACGTCGGCGCGGCGACCGACGACGACTGGGACGCGGAGTACGGCGACCTCGAACTCTCGATCAAGCTCGTCGGCGACGTGTTCGAGGCGGTCGACCACGTCAACGCGCACGGCTCGAAACACACGGAGTCCATCGTCACCGAGGACCGGTCGGCAGCCGACGCGTTCATGACCGGCATCGACGCCGCGAGCGTCTTCCACAACGCCTCGACGCGCTTCGCCGACGGCTACCGCTACGGGCTCGGCGCCGAGGTCGGCATCTCGACCGGCAAGGTCCACGCGCGCGGCCCGGTCGGGCTGGAGGGGCTCACCACCTACAAGTACTACCTGGAGGGCGACGGGCACCTCGTCGCGAGCTACAGCGGCGAGGACGCGCTCCCGTTCTCGCACCGCGAGCTCGACGCCGAGTGGGAGTTCGGCGGCTGAGAGACGCGCTCACACCACCGTTTTTCGTCGATTCTCGTTCCGTGCGTTCGCGTCCCAGTCCGCTTCGGATTCGGGCACTATTTTATATAGCGACATACGGTTTATGGGACTGGCCTCGGACACGTTTCTGACCCCGTGTGCGAGTCGGAATTTTGGCGCACTCCGGAATCATTACCCCGCGCGCCCGCACAGCGTGGGACATGGCCGACTCCGACTGGGGCGACTGGCTGCCGCGCGCGGTCGCGGACGCCGACCCCGACACGGTTGCGCTGTGGTACTTGGGCTGTAACGGCTTCGCGATCAAGGGCAGCGAGGGCACCGTCCTCTGGATCGACCCCTACGTCGGGACGGGCGACCCGCCGCGCACGGTCCGGATGATCCCGGTGCCCTTCGACCCCGCCGAGGTCGACGTGGCGGACGCGGTGCTCGCGACCCACGAACACACCGACCACGTCCACGGCCCCTCGCAGGCGCCGATCCTCGCGAACACGGACGCGGACTTCGTCGCCCCCGACGACTCGCTCGCGGTCGCGCGAGAGGACGAAGAGTGGACCGCACACTGGGACGTCGTCGGGGAGGCGTTCCTGGAAGTGACTGAGGGCGACGAACTGCGGATCGGCGAGTTCACGGTCCACGTCGTGGAAACGCACGACTCGGACGCCACGCACCCCGTCGGCTACGTGATCGAGCACGACGCCGGCACCGTCTTCCACGCCGGGGACAGCAAGCCCTCGGCGTCGTTTCCTGCCCTCGCCGACGAGTTCGACATCGACCTCGGGATCCTCGCGTTCGGTTCCGTCGGTAACATCGCCGACAAGGAGACCGGCGAGCCCGTCCGTACGAAGTGGTACAGCGACGAGAACGAGATCGCGAAGGCAGCGAGCGACCTCGAACTGGACCGGCTCGTCCCGACGCACTGGGACATGTGGAAGGGGCTGACCGCGGACCCGACCGCGCTCCACGACCACGTGCGGAGCTTCGAACACCCGAACCGGCTGGAGATAGTCGAGATCGGCGACCGGATCGACCTGTAGGCGGACCGGCCGAGACGGGCGAAACGCCTCCCCCACCCGGGGTTATCAACCCCGAAACCCGGCCCGTGGAATTTAAGCCCCTGCTCCGGGAGGAACTGATTATGAGCGAACGGACGGCAGAAGCGACGACGACCGTCGACGAGGACGGTATTCGCGTCGAGAAATCCTTCACCGACGACGCGTTCCCCGTACCCGCGGTGATGTACGAGCTCTCTTCGACCCGCGAAGAGCCCGTGCGCGTGCGCATCGTCGACCGGATCCCGGAGTCGTTCCCGATGGACCGCATCGGGTTTCACCCGGAGTACGAAAGCGAGAACTGGACGGCGTACAAGGACCACCGCGTCGAGTTCGAGCGCGTGCTCGACCCGGGAGACGAGATCGAGACCGTGTTCGGCATCCGCGACGACGATCCGGACCTCGACGGCTTCCTCGGCACGCCGGTGATCGAACACGTCCCGGTCGGCGAGGAGATCGAGGACGTCCTCGGCACCGGCGACACCGACGCCGTCAGGGAAGTCCTCTCGGGCGACCGCGCGACCCTGCCCGGCATGGAGGGGTCGGTCGCGGAGGGGGAGGGCGCGGAAGCGGCCGATTCCGACGCGGAGGCGGACGCGGAAGCGGAGACCGTCGCCGAGGCGGATCCGGAAGCGGAGACCGCCGCCGAGGCGGACGCCCCGGAACCCCGGACCGTCACCGCGGGCGGCAGCGCGGCGGTGACGATGCACGACGAGACGGGCGACGACGGAGTCGACGACACGGAGCAGGCGGCGGAGTCGAGAGCGGATGACACGACAGAGGCGAGCGACGCTGACGAGGCGGCCGAAGCGGCCGCAGCGACAGACTCGACAGACGCCGACGACGCGACCGACGCCGACAAAGCGACCGAAGAGTCTCTGGAATCGGACGAGTCCGCCTCCGACTCCGCCCCCGATCCGTCGCCCGAGAGCGGTCTCGCGGCCGCGCTGGCGGCCGAGATCCGCGCCGGCGACGTCGCGGACGAAGACCTCGAGACCATCGGCGAGGAGCTCGACGTCGGCGTCCCGCGGAGCGTCGACGTCCGCATCTCGCGGCTCCAGTCGAGCGTCGCCGACATCGAGGCGTACGCGGACGCGCTCGCGGAGTTCATCGACGGCGAGGGGACGGCCCGTGAGATCCTCGACGAGCTCGACCGAAAGGTGGAGACCGTCGAGTCGGAGATGGCGGCGCTCGACGACAGGGTCGACGCGGCCGACGCGGACCGCGATGACCTGCGCGAGACGGTCGGTCGGGTGGACGACTCCGTCGAGACGGTCTCGACGGAGGTCGACGGCGTGACCGAGCGCGTGGACGGCGTTTCCGAACGCGTTGACGGCGTGACCGAACGCGTCGACGGGGTCGAATCGACCGTCGAGGGCGTCGAAGCCAGCGTCGGCGACGTGGAGGCGACGGTCGAGGAGGTCACCGACGACGTCTCGCGGATCGACGCGGAGACGGACGCGCTCGACGAGGCGCTCGACGACGTCGGCGACGACGTGGAGACGCTGTACGAAGAGGTCGACGACGCCGCCGCCGCGGCAGAGGCGACGGCGGACCGCGTCGAAGACGTGGAGTCCCGGCTGGGCCGCTTCGACGAGGAGTTCGACGACCTGTGGGACGACCTCGCGGAGGTCGACACCCGGCTGACGGAGATCGAAGACCGGCTCGGCGAGGACATCGACGACGTCGAGACGGAGCTCGAATCCATCAACGACCACCTGGAGGAGCTCGAGGCGTTCCGCAAGCGGCTCAACGAGGCGTTCGGACCGTAACGGCGCCCTCTCGACCGAATTCGCTCTATTCGTTCGTTCCGATCCCGACCGCTGTTCCCGTCGGATCGCCGTTCTCCCCCGACCGAAAGCGCAACCCGTTTTAGCCGCGGTGACGCAACTCGGGTAATGAGCGAACCGGTACCGGTCGCCGTCCCGCGGAAGGGCCGGCCCCTCGAAGCGGTCCTCGAACGGATCGCGGCCGTCGGCCGCGAGGACCGGCTGGAAGGGCTCGCGGACGGCGTGAGCAACACGCTCCGCTACGAGAAGGCGATCACGAAAGGCCGCGTCGAGGCGGACGACGGCCCCTACGAGCGGCTGGCCGAGTACTCGGACCCGCACGCCGCGTCCGAGCCGGAGTTCACGCTGCTCCGCGACGACCGGGACGGGAAGCCCCGCCGCATCGTCTTCGACGCGGCGACCGTCGACCTCGGCGATGTCAGGCTGAAGCTCGTCGGCCGCGAGGAGCCGTTCCGCGCCCTCCGGACCCATGAGTTCGCGCTCGGATTCGATTCGGCGGACCTCGTGCTGGAGGAGGTCGTCGGGATCCGCCCGGAGGGGCTCGGCGAGATCGCCGACATCAACGAGCGGATCGACCCGGTCGACACCGACGTCCGCGTCGTCAACGGGCTCGGTGACACCGTGTACCACACCCTGATGGCCCGACCGGAGCGGATCCAGCCGGGGACCGACCTCGACCGCGCGTTCCTCGCCGGCTACGAGGGGCCGCTCTGTATCTCGCCTCGGTACGAGCGGCTCGTTACCGCGGTGCTGGGGACGGACGCGCTCGACGGCGTCGAGTTCGTCTACCCGGACCCCGACGAGGAGGAAGAGGCGGGCATCGCCCGGGCTGGCGTCGGCGTCTATCTCACCGTCACCGGGTCGACCGCCCGCGATCACGGCCTCGTCGTCGGGGAACACCTCTTCCCGAGTGAGACCGTCCTGATGCGGAACGCGGTTGAAAGCGACCCGCGGGTCGAGCGCGCGATAGCTGCCCTCGACGTCGAGGACGCCGCCTCCGAGATCCGAATCTGATCTCCACTGTTTCTATAGCAACATACGATACATCTGTTGCGGACGACCCGTGAGACGGGGCCCTCTGCTTCTTCAGTGAGGAGGCGCCAACTCTCATGCCGGGTGAGACGACGAGAGGACCCCTCAGTGTGAGGGACGGGCACTCGCTCCGGGAGCCGACCAGGGCCGGTCGACGCGGCGCTGTGCGCTTCTCAGCGGCGCGGTGGTCGCAGTGGGAATGAAAACTCGAAGGGACGCGTCTCGACGCGTAGGCCAAACCGAAAAGCGAGAGCGCGGCCTCCTGAGCGAGAGGTTCTACTCGAGTTATGTTCCGCAGTATCCGGCGGTTTTGAGAACGGCCCCTATAATATATCCCATATTCTAGGACTAATATACGATCAGTAAGTCCTAGAAACCAAGATAGACACATCTTGGCGCCGCATCGAGAGACCTATAACTCAGTATAAGTGACCTTATCCGGAATTGTGGGATAGATTGAAGTCGGCGGCCGGAGAAGCCGAATCCGAACGATGAGCGACGATCGCCGCTCGGTGAAGACGTACGTTCCCGCCGAGCAAAAGGATCGGTGGCGAGACCACGCGGACGAGCTCAGGATGTCACAGAGCGAGTTCGTCAGGACGATGGTACAGGCCGGACGCCGCGGGTTCTCGACGGACGATTCCGGGAAGCCGGCCGAACCCGATCCTTCCGGGTCTGACCCCAGGGGTGACGGCCTCGAAACACGGGTGGAAGCGGCCCTCGCCGACGGGCCGCTCTCGTGGGAGGAACTCACCGAGGCGGTGGTCGGCGATTTCGAGGACCGGTTGGAGGGCGCGCTCGACGAGTTACAGGATCGCAACCGCGTTCGGTACAACGGCCGGAAGGGCGGGTACACTCTCACCGATGAGTAGTGCCCGCGCGCCGGACGAGGTCTCGGACCCGGTAGGGTACTTCATCGAGGACCTCACGTATCACGGGAAGACGGAGCGCACCCGCGAGTCTTACGAGCGCGTCCTCCGTCGATTCGAGTCGTTCCTCGGCCCGGAGACGACGCCCGCGGCGGCGACGCACCGCGACTGCATGTCGTTCGTCCATTCGCTGCGCGGCGACGTGGCGGACAGCACGGTGGCGACGTACGCCGCCTACCTGCACCGGTTTTACGGATACATGACCGAGGTCGGCGTCTTCGAGGGGAACCCGATGACGCTCGTGATGGAGGAAATGGACGAGACGGTCGATAAGGACCCCGCTCGCCGAGACATTCCCGTGCCGGTGATGCGGGAGTTCGTCGCCGAGATCCGCCATCCGCTCCATCGGGCCCTCGTCGTGACGCTTCTCAAGACCGGGATGCGGGTCGGAGAGTGCTGTAACCTCGATCTCCGCGATCTCGCCGTCGACGACGCCGAGATCCGAGGCGAGTACGACCTCGGAACGCGTCACGTCCTCGCGGACCGCCCGAATTCGCTGTACGTGACGCCGGACGCGACCGTCGGCGAAGAGCTGAACGGCGAGGTGCGGACGGCGTCTAACAAGCGGAAGCGCG
This sequence comes from Halorubrum sp. Eb13, assembly GCF_002252895.1. Classification (NCBI taxonomy): domain Archaea; kingdom Methanobacteriati; phylum Methanobacteriota; class Halobacteria; order Halobacteriales; family Haloferacaceae; genus Halorubrum; species Halorubrum sp. Eb13. The sequence goes on from NZ_NHPE01000030.1 coordinate 34,521, forward strand.
GGACGGTGATCCCCGTCGACGAGGAACTCGCCCGAACCCTGAAGCGCTGGCTGGCGATCCGCCCCGACAGCCCCTCGCCGGCGGAGCCCCTGTTCGTCGGTACGGCGGAGGGATGGGGCGAGCGGCTCGATCCGCAGGCGGTGCGACACGTCGTCGAGCGGTACGCCCGCGATGCGGGCTGGTACCGGACGGGCGGCGGCGCCGCCGAGAACGTCACGCCCCACTACTTCCGGCACTTCTTCACGACGCACCTGCGCGACAGGACCGGTGACCGCGGCGTGGTCAAATACCTGCGGGGCGACGTCGCCGACGACGTGATCGACACTTACACGCACAACTGGGGCGATCAGGTCCGGGAGACGTACGAGGCGAACGTCTACCGACTGTTGGGATAGTTTCGGGGACCGAATCGTATTTTGTTGGCTTGAAAGCAACGTGGATCGCGTCGCGAGTCGGACGTATAAATCATATGCCGCTATACGAATTTTCGCCCGTGATGTTGCGAATGACCCTGGAAACGTTCACGGTAAACCCAGTTTTGACCGCGTGAGACTCCGATCGCTACCGAAACACTCCCAGTAAACCACTCAGAAAACGGACATCAACACAGCATCACTGCAAATCCAGTGAAAAACAGGCAACAACGCTACAGCTGTCGCTCACCGCAAGCGAACCCAGGCCGGGAATTAGCGGAGTGTAACCACCTCCAAGCCCTCCTGGATCCACGTGTCCAACAAATCATCAAGCCAGTCCAAGAAACGAGATAACTGTATGCGTGGTTTCTTCCGCGTCTCAATCACGCCAATACGTTCCTGAGTGAGGAAATCCACAAGCAACCACATGTTGTAGACAATACAGCCGAACGCGAAGTGGAACCACCGAACCTCAATCTCTCTCGATGTCGTCCACGCACACGTCTTCTTGACTGACGAGTACGAATTCTCAATCGCTCCTCTATCGCTGTACTCCTCAACCTGTTCGGTAGCCCACTTACGATCTAACGCGATCTCGTCACTGACCGACAAGCTCGTCAGAAATGGCTGCGGTGACCCCTCCTCGTGCGTGTCATCATCTTCATCCGGTGGTAGAATCACAACGTTCGTATAGACCTTCTCGTTCAACGAACCGTGTTTCACCCGCCCATGCATCGGGTGATCGTTCTTCACGTACAGCGGCGTGTCATTCTCCTCGTCGTACCCACGCTTCAGCTGGTCGAAGTTGTCGCACATCGGCCCAATCCGATGCTGGTCTTGTACTGCGGGAATAATGTAGTCTAGACCCTTCTCGTTCAATGTATGGATCACGTCGGTGGCACAGAACTCCCGATCACCGTACACCATCCGAATGTTCACGTAGTCGTCAGCAATTGAGAGGAGGCGGCGTGCAACATCACCGACGTAGTACGACCGGTCTTGCCCAGCGTACTCCTCGGTATCAGCGTACTCGGTACTGCCAAGCGGGCACACACCGACGATGTAGTGTGTGTTTTCACCGACGATAACCGCGGTGGCGAACTTGTGGCACCAGTCGTATCCCTTGTCGTCGGGTGCGCCCTGAACCCATTTCATCTTCTCACGGTCGCCGTAGTAGGCTACGTACGTGATGTCGAGCGCGACTTTCGCACGTGTCCCGAACCGGAATCCATTATCGGGTTCGAGTTCCCGGAGCTTCGGCTTCGCGCGGGTGTATGTTTTCCTGAGTGCGTAATTCATCATATCGGCAATCTCATCGACAGATAACTCATGGATCGCCTCTAGTAGTGTCTCACCGGAGGGACCATCCGCGTAGAATGGATCGCCATCCTCGGAGCCTTCATGCGAATACGGGGCCGCAATATCCGGGTCTGGATTCTTGGAGTCACCAAATGATTGGCCACCGCAGTTTGCGGCTTCCTGCTTGAGAGCGGCAATCGCCTCCATTAGGAGTAGCTCGTCCTCGTCGTAGATCGCGCCATCTGGACGCGGTAAGGTTAGAGACGAGGTTGCAATGGATTCGGTCTCTCCTAACACCTGGTTGCCTCGTTTCCGTACCAACCGTTGGATGGTTCGTTTGGAGGGTGGTCCGGGGTCGCCTGCATCCGTGTTTTGCTTCCCGAGCTGGTAGCCGATTGGCGAGCCTCGTTCTGCGCTGACTTGTTGAATCTCATCTGCGGCGCGATTGATGGTTGCCTGGAGGTCCTTGAACCGGTCTTCTAGCCGGACTGGTCTGCAGGTGCTCGATGACGGCAACTCTTCCAGATCGAACCCGAACGCACGTGCGAGCTCTGGGTTCCCTTCGAGTCGCTCTGGAATCCCTGTGAGCGACTCATCCTCAACAGTTGCCCAGAGGTATGCGAGGAACATCGGGCGGAATGGCGCTCCCGAACACCATTCTGGGTGATTATCGCGCCCTCGGTACCGGTCAACATCCAAGTTCTTCGCGAGTTCAACCCAGTCCGTGTCCTTGTCGATGATCTCCCCGGCTTGCTCTGCCAATGCACTCTGCACTTCGGGGAGATCGTCACTCATCGCTGCTCATCCACCCTCGCGCTGTCTCGCTCGCACCACGCACCCGGACCCGTATCCATGCGCGAATAGCCGTCCAAATCGAACGAATAGGCTGTCGTGACATTGCCGGAAATTCCGGTAGAAAATCCAGAGGAGGGACGATTCAATCAGGCATCTTGGTTCGATTCAAAATTCGGTTCGAATCGAAGCATTCCCAGAGTTATTTGGAAGTTGGATTCACAACAACAAGCAATGACCCGGGAGTATCATGATCTCCCTGTTAGTGATCCGTCAATCACTACAATCGCCGAGTGGAGAGATGCCATCGAGGATTATCTCGAAGAAATGTATGGAATGCGATTGTTGTGCGAAATCCACCCAATAACCGGGAGCCGATTCAAACACCTCGAAGAGACATTTTCGGGAAGCAGTTCAACAATAGCAGAACGGAAGCACGAGGCTCTAGAGTTAGGTCTCATAGAAGTAGACGTTCGAATGAGCGAGAGGGGCTATGGAACGCACATATACTATACTCTCACTCAAGTTGGAGGTCATTACCGGAAAGAACTCGCTAAGAGAGGACTCGTCGAAGTTCACCACAGACTCAACCCCCTCGAACAACAGTTCAAATCTGCCAGATCATCAATCGACAACAACGGATTAGACCTCTCAATCGACCCACTGGAACTGTTTTACTCTGACCACGAGTGACGAGCCTGACTAGAGTTTCTTGGTGGAGATGTCTTTTCCGGGGACGTATTCGCGGAGGAGTTCTCCGAGCTCCCATGTGCGGTGGATGTCTGCGAGGTTGTGCAGGAGCACGTCGAGATAGAGTTGTTTCCGGTAGGCGTACGCAGCGCTAGCGGAACTCTCGAACGGGTCGTAATGCTGGTGCACATACCAGGAGTGATCCTCAGGGATTGTGTCTGCGAGTGGTTCAGAGAGCGCTTTTGTGGGTGTGAGGAGTTCGTGACTGCCGGTCAGGGTGTTGGCGTCGGCTGACGTACTGTAGTCGGTGACTGTCGTATTGAGGCGTTTCTTCAACGGGTCATACAGATCAGCGAACTGTAGACCATCAAACACCCATGGCACGCTACATGCAATACAGTGGGTGCGGAGGAACGGAAGGTCGAAACCGCCATTCCAGGACTCTGCATTATACGCGACGAGGCGATTGTGGTTGTTCTCGAACCGCTCGTACATCACCTCTCGAATACCCTGTAACATCGCCGTCCCTCCTTCACAGACTCGAACCGTGACATCAACCCCTTCTGTCGCGTCGTCAATCTGCGATTCAAGTTCCTCGGCGTCGGCCCACTCCTCAGAGTACACATTCAACAACAACACAGCGTGCCCGTCCGGAAACCAGAACCCGACAACAGTCAGTGAGTCAGTCACTCCGAAGCCGGTTGTTTCGATGTCCCACGCAACATGCTCACGATCGCTCTTACGGTCAATCACACAGAACGCGTGGCCCGATACTAATGAATCAATACGGGCGAACCTTCCGGAAACCACTAGAGGGTGTCATAGAACGGTTCACATACTTTATTGATCGACCCGCTAATCGCTCAGTACAGGGGACACAGATATCGACTACCCCCGGAGCGAACCGAGCCACTCTCATTCTGTGTGACAGGACTTTTAAGCTATGCGGGAGGAACACCAACTGCATGCCTTCTCGCAGGTCAATACTCCTTGAGGAGATGGTATGGCCAGAAGTCGAATCTGCGCTCGAAAACGAGATACGGACGGCGATCGTTTCTGTCGGCTCGATCGAACAGCACGGTCCCCACCTCCCGTTGAATATGGACACACTGGACGGTGACGAACTCTCGCAGCGGATCGCGGAGAAATTGGGGGATGCTCTTGCTGCACCGACGATCCGGCCTGGCTGCTCGGGACATCACATGGAGTTCCCAGGCACGATCACTATCCCGCCCGAGACACTGATGGATGTAATCCGGGCATACTGCCGGTCGCTCGATGACCACGGCTTCGAACATATCGTGTTAGTGCCGACGCATGGCGGGAATTTCGGGCCGGTCAAGACTGTTGCACCTGATGTCGCTCGGGAAATCGAAGCCACTGTGATTCCCTTGGCTGACCTCGATGAGCATATGCAGTTACTGAATGATGGCCTCAGCAAGGCCGGGATCGAATACGATCAAGACGTGATTCATGCCGGTGCAGCCGAGACGGCAGTGGTGTTGGCGGTGAATGAGGATCTCGTAAGGGTTGAGAACATCGAGTCCGGCCCTGAAGGGGAGATCTCTACCGCTCGCCTTCTGAGCGAAGGGTTCAAAACCATCACCCAAAACGGTGTGCTTGGCGATCCGGCTAAAGCAACCGCTGAAGCCGGCGAAACCATCATTCAGAACGTGGTTGATACCTACGTTGATCACATCGAGAATGAACGCCGTTCTGTGTAGACACGCGCCTCAGCCGAGGTTGAAGGATTAATGCGCAGGTCAGTTCTGACGGTTGGCTCATCGAATTATGGGTGAAATCAAACCCTTGAGAATAGTTCTATGGACCCTCTGAAATGCTATAGTGGCTGATAGCGTCGTCCTCTGTCTTCCCCGATAGATTCGATGAGGTTGTAGTGAGTGAGTTTCTGCAGGTAATTTCGCACCATGCGCTTCGTCTTCGGGTTTGCAACCTCGGCAGTGTATTGTTCGTACAGATCACCCATTGAGATTGAGTCGGTGTCTGCAATGATGTTGTAGAGGATGCGTTGGTCGCGGGTGAGGCGACTGATGTTCGTCTGCTTGATTTCCGTCTTCGCTTTCGGGAGTGCTGCCTCGAGGTCGTCGTCAGTCAGTGTGTTGCGTTGTTCGGTGTCTGCGATGTGAGCGGCTTGCCGAAGCACTCCGATCGCCACGCGCGCGTCACCGACCGCCGCATCCGCAATCCACTCCAGCTGCTCGTCCGTTACCGCGTCCGGATGCAGTCCCCATCGGACACGGTCTTCGAGAATGGACGTGAGCGCGTCGATGGAGTACAGGTCGAAGTTGATGCGTGTGGTCGTACGGAGGCGACTAGAGAGGCGTTCATCGAAGCGTGAGAACATGCTATCGATGTCGTTCCCAATAAGAATCATGGAGAGTCGGCGCGTGCGCACGAGCTCGTACAGCACATCGGTGGTGTCGAGCTGATCAGCTTCGTCGAGAATCACGATATACGGCGGGCCATCGTAGTCGTGAAGCCGGTCAAGAAGCACGTCCTGTGGTGTTGATTGACGGTGAATGTCGAGCGTGTTGTCGATGCCGTCGAGGATGCGGTACAGGACGGAGAAGTGCGAGTGATCTTCCCAGCAGTTCACGTACTGTGTGTTCAGTTCGAGCGTGGACTTGCGGAGTTTCTTGAGTGCGTACTGTGCGATGCAGGTCTTTCCGGTGCCTGAAGGCCCATGCAGGAACACATCATCAGCAGGATCGCCATCGACTGCCGGGCGGAGAGAACTGGTGAGCAGCCCGATCTCGGCGTTCCGTTGCACGACGTCGCTCGGCAGGAATTCGGGGTCGAGAACCCGCGCGTCGGTGATCATGTGTGTGGCGTGTGCGATGATCGTCTTAAGAGGATGGACCAGGTTTCCGGAATTTCCGCAATATAGAACACATGTGTCAAACACACGTGTAGGAATGTGCGCCTGTGGAATGTGTGGGTGAGAATTCAGATGGGACGTATGATAGCCCTTAGACTTGAGTAGCGTAACTGTCGTCTGAGAAGTAAGTGATACAAACTTGTCTTCCCCACTGTTAGGAAATGATTGAGCACTTAGATGAACCGGCTATTAATGCAGTAATCAACGATGTCGAGCGAATACGAGGGGCGCTTGCTGGTGTAAACCCGGACCAATGTTGTCTGTGTGGCCGTATTTGCTACTCCAATTATGACCTAAAACACGAGCTAGAAGCAATCGTATATGAAACTGACTGCCCGAAGTGTGATTCGTTTTCTTTGCAAATAATACAAATCTGCGGCACGATCTCAGAGGGTCTGAACACAGCTCGAATCCGGACAATCTATGATCAGTATTGCTACTCACCAAACTGCCAAGGGCCGCTTGTTCCGCCGTTAGCAGGGGCAACTGAGAAAGAGCGTCAATCAATAGAGATCCCAACACCGCGGTTGCTGAATTTACGCGCAGAGGAACACCACATTAGCTACGAACCTGAGCGCACGATACTTGTATGTCGCCAGTGCCACAGTAAGATTTATTCAGGAAAAGACGGACTTGAACCGCTACAACCTAGTCAATCACGTGAAGAAGGATTAGGAGAATGAACGGTAGATTTGAGCCATTCCAACAACAGATGCACCATAGTTTGGCTTGTGAGGAACAGCCAAACCTCAGCAAGTATTGGAACAACACAACTTCCGGTTGTTCCTCTTCTTGTCGCGAATACTTGACGGGAACTGTAGAGTGAGTTTCGTCTACTGAATGTATGAATACAACCCTTGCACGTTTTGTGTCATTCGCAACTAGACTCGCCCACGTCTGAATTCACGCTGTCCCCCCGAATCCCTCAGAGAGAACGGGAAGAGCGGCGCTCCCCGGAACGCCGATCGCACATCGTCGGTACGCGTTTCTCGATGACCGATCGCAGGCGGAGCGAGGGCTGAGCCGCGGTCGGGGAAGCGGGACGTTACCTGAACACGTTCGGGGTATTCCCCAAGGGGGCAAAGGTCGTAGCGCGGGACGAGCACATGTTCGACGACTTCGACGTTGACCGGCGTCCCTTCGTCCTGATCTGGGAGGTGACGCAGGCGTGCGGCCTCGCCTGTCGTCACTGTCGGGCGGACGCGAAGCCGGAGCGTCACCCCGACGAGCTGACGACCGCCGAGGGGAAGCGGCTCCTCGACGACGCCGCCGAGTTCGGCGACGGCCAACTGGTCGTCCTGTCGGGGGGCGACCCGCTCGCCCGGGAGGACCTCACGGAATTGATCTCGCACGGCGACGACCTCGGCCACCGCATGACGCTTACGCCGAGCGGGACGGCATCGCTGACCCCCGACCGCGTCGAGGCGCTCGCGGAGGCCAGCGTTCAGCGGATGGCGGTCAGCCTCGACGGCGCGACCCGAGAAAGCCACGACCGGTTCCGCGGCGAGCGGAGCTTCGGCGATACGGTGACTGCGGTCCGAGCGGCCCGGGAGGACGGGCTCCCGCTGCAGATCAACACCACCGTCTGCGCCGAGACCGTCGAGGAGCTCCCGGCGATTCGCGATCGGGTCCGCGACCTCGGCGCGGTGCTCTGGAGCGTCTTCTTCCTCGTGCCCGTGGGCCGCGGGCGGATCCTCGACCCGATCTCCCCGGAGCGCGCGGAGGCGGTCATGGAGTGGCTCCACGACGTCGCCGAGGCGGAACGGTTCGGCGTCAAGACCACGGAGGCGCCGTTTTACCGCCGGGTCGGTCTTCAGCGCGACGGCGACGACGCCGGGGTCCGTCGACGCGGCGGCATCACGGCCGGCCGGGGGTTCGCCTTCGTCAGCCATACCGGAGAGACGTACCCGTCGGGGTTCCTCCCGAAGTCCGCGGGCAACGTCCGGGACCGGTCCGTGGTGGACATCTATCGGAAGTCGGGCCTGTTCGAGTCGCTCCGGGAACCGGATCAGTTCGCGGGCAAGTGCGGCGCCTGCGAGTTCCGACGGGTCTGCGGCGGGAGCCGCTCCCGGGCGTTCGCGGCGACCGGGGACCCGACCGGAAGCGACCCGCTCTGTCCGTACGTGCCGGAGGGGTACGACGGTAAGCTACCGACGAGGTTGGAAGGCGAGAGTCGGGGCGTCACCGACGCGGCGGATTGAGAGGGCGCATCGAGACCGCACCGTCGCCGTCTTGTTCGGCGGCGACCGCGGGCCGACCGCCCGATCAGCGGTCGTCCGAATCGAGTACCCGGTGCGGGATGTTCCTGTCGCGGAGTTTGGACGTGTGACGCGGGATCTCGTCTGTAACCGCCACCAACAGGACGTCGAGGCCGAGCATGCCGGCCTCGGCGACGCCATCGGCGGTTCCGAACCGGACGTCCGGGGTCGCGTCGCTCCGGGAAACGAGCGCGTACGCCTCCGTCCCGGCGACCGCGAGAAGCCCGCCTTCCGGGACGTGATCCGATATCACGTCCGGATCGGGCGGGGCCTCGTCGGTGACGGTGGGCACGGGAAGCACGGAGACGGTCCCGGTGTCGTAGTCGACGACGCCCTCGAAGTCGGCGACGCCGACGGCCTCGCCCTTTTTAGCGCTCGTGACAGTGACCGCGGTCGCGGTCCCGCCCGAGGGGTCGGCGTGGAGGACGCCGTCCCGCATCACCAGTCCGACCTCGCTCCCCTCCGCCACGTTCCCGAGCGCGATGGCGGCGTCGACCTCGACGCTCCCGAGGACGTCGGAGTTCACTCGCTCGAGGTACGTCTCCAGGTCGTCGGTCCGGGAGATGAGCCAGTCGACGCCCTCCTTGGTCACCTCGTACCGGCCGCGACCCCCCTTCTCGACGTATCCGGCCTCGACGAGGTCGCGAACGTAATCGCTGACCGCCTGCGAGGTCACCCCGATCGTCTCGGCTATCTCGCCCTGACTCACGGCGGGCTGGCGGGCCGCGATCTCCACGAGCACCTGATACCGCGTCGCGCTCCGCTTGTTCTCGAGGACGTCCGGCGATCCTCCGCCATCGGCGTCGGCCATTATCGGCTGTTCGGCGGCCGCAAATAAAGTAGTGTTGTATATCTGGCGGCCCGTTTGCGGCAGACGAGCCTGCTCGCCGATCGATGAAAACAGCGTTTCATTCGGAGGGGGTCGATCGCGTCGACCGCGGTCGCGTCGTATGGCTCGACGCCGCGTACGAGCGGGCGTCACGTCGGTCGCTCCCGACTATCAGTCAGAGATATCGGCGGCGGTCCTACAGCGGGAGGACGCCGTCGTCGCCGTCGTCCGACCCGTCGTCGGTGGTGTCGTCGTCGGTTGCGTTCCCGTCGTCAGTGGTGTTGCCGCCGGTGGAATCCCCGTCTCCCGAGGTGTCGTCGGTGGCGCTTCCGTCGTCGGTATCGTTTCCGCCGTCGGTGTCGTCCGTGCCGGACCCGTCGCCCTCGGTCCCGCTCCCGTCGGTGTCGCCCGAGCCCCGAACGTCCTCGCCCTCGTCGAAGATGTCGGTCTCGATAGTCTCTTCGTAGGTCAGCTCGTCGAGCGGAACGGTGACCTCCTCTCCGCCCGGGAACTCGATGACGGCGTAGAATTCGATCCGGAGACCGCTCACCTGGTGGCCGCGGACCTCCTCGTCGAGGTGCGTGACCCACCACTCGTCGAGCCGGCGGTTCTGGAGCGCGGTCGTGAACTCGATCGTCTCGGAGCTCCGCGAGGGGATCACGTACCCCTCCTCGGTCCGTCCCGTGGCCATCTCGACCCCGTTCATCGTGACGTCGTAGCCGATCTCAGTGACGACGTACGGTTCGAGGTTCGGGTTGTACACCGTGAACGCCATGTCGATGGGCGTCTCGGCCTCGCTGACGCTCCCCCACTCGCCCCGCGTCTCGTTGACGTAGAGGACGGGATCGTCCGTCAGCGCGCTGTCGGCGTTCACCGGTCTGGTCTCGTTCGAGTCGAAGGCGCCGAGCAGGTCGGTCGTTATCTCGCGGTCGCGACTGAACTCCACGGTCCGCCCGAGCAGGTCCGAGGTGACGCTGGCGTCGATGCCGACCTCGGTCCGCTCGCCGTTGCGGACGTGACTGACCCACCACGGCGGGATCGCGTCGTTCCGCAGTTCCGTTTCGAGGGGGACGGTGGAGTTGCCGGCGTCGACGGAGACGCCCTCGCGACCGCCCTGCGCCATCTCGATGTCGTTCATCGACACCGTGTAGTTCACCGAGACGCCGTCGAGCCCGACGCCGATCGGGTTCGGATTCGAGACGACCAGGTCCGTCTCGACCTCGGTGGTCTCGTTCGTCACGTCGCCGAAGGTGTTGTCGACTGTCGCGACGCTCGGGACGCCGAGCATCCCGACGGCGAACGCGCCGCCGACGGCGCCCACGAGGACCAACAGCCCGACGAGAGCGGTCCGTAGTTTCGAACTCGTGAGCGCGGAGAGAACGGTGCCGATACTCATACCGCGGCGGAACCGACCGTCGCGTAAAATCGTACCGCTTCGCGGAGCCGCCTTACAAGACGTCGCCGATCCGGACGGGCTCGCCGTCCAAGTCGGGCTCCTCGGCCACGATCTGTAACACCTCGTGGTCGGTGACGTCGCGGAACCCCTTGCCGGTCGCCTCCTCGATCAGGTCCTTCTCCAGCTCGAACTCGGTCCCCTCGTAGACGACGTCGACGCCGTCGTCCGTGAAGGTCAGGTCTGTGCTCATGGGCCGTCGTAGGCGTCGACCGGATAAAAGGAGCGTGACACGGCCTCGGTCCGGCGCTCGCGGGTCCCCGGTCGCCGGTCTCGATTCGGCGAGGGGGCGGTGGCGATTACTCCTCGTCGCCGTCGTCTTTCATCTCCGAGAGCCGCCCGACCAAGTCGTCGGTGGACGCGCCGCCCTCGATGGACACCTCGCCGTCGTGGTCGTGCTCGTGGACGTTCACCGCGGCGTCGTCGTCGGTGTCAACGTCCTGGTTCTTCTGCTCGCTCTCGTCGTACGATCCGAATCCCATACCTGACCCATCCGCGCCGGACTCAAAAGGGTAGTGACCTGCCGACGATCCGAGGGGGAGTCGCACGCGCGGCGCTGGGGGTCGACCGCTCGGGCGGGACCGACCGCTCGGGCGAGACCGACCGCTCGCGCCCGCCGGGGCGTCGACCCTTCCGCGCCGGCGTCCGACGCGCGTCGGACGTCCCCACACGGTTTATACGCGCGGAGGGAGTTCTCCCGGTGTGTCGCTGCGAGGGGACGGTCCGATAGAGGAGCTCGCGGTCCCGTCCGGGACGACCGTCGAGGAGCACGACCTCGTCGTCGACGGCGACGTGCTCGTCGGCGGCCAGTCGACGGTGGAGTTCGGCCTGCGCGGGCGCAACGTCGCCATCGGCGAGCGCGTGCGCGTCGGGAACGACATCGAGGCCGAGGGCGACTGCCGGCTCGACACGTGGTGTACCGTCGACGGCAACGTGCTCGTCGGCGAGGACGCGTACCTCGGCGAGCGGGTCACCGTCACCGGCCGGCTGATGGTCTCCGGGGACCTCGACATCGGCGACGACGTGTCGATCGAGGAGGGGTTCGAGGCGAACGGCTGGATCGTCATCCGGAACCCCGTCCCAACGATCGTCTTCTACTTCATCGTCCTCTCCCAGCTCCTGCGGGTCGGCGAGACCGACGCGGCCGACGAGCTCGCGGAGGCGCTCGCCGACGGCGACGACGTGCGCGACCCCCTGTTGGTGCCGCGCGGCGCCGAGATCTCCGACGACGCGTGGCGCGTCTCGACGCCCGCGACGGTCGGGGACGACTGCCGGCTCCACGGCAACCTCCGGGCCGAATCGGTACACGTCGGCGAGCGCAACGAGGTGTTCGGCTCCCTCCGCGCCCGCGAGGGCGTGACCGTCGGCGCCGACACGGTCATCCACGGCGACGTCACGACTCGCGGCGGGACGGTCACCATCGAGGCCGGCGCGCGGGTGCTCGGCGACGTCTCGGCGGGCGACCTCGTCGTCCACGACGGCGCCGAGATCGACGGCTCTCTCCGGGCGCGCGGCGAAATGAAGCTGGTCCAGGAGGCGGGAGAGGAGTCGGACGAGGGCGTCGAAGCGGCCGACGACGGCGAGGACGCCGCCGAGAGCGACGAGGAAGGCGCCGGGGAGGAAGAGAGCGCCGGAGGCGAGGAAAGTGCTGAAGACGGAGAAAGCACCGTCGACGAGGAGAGCGCCGGAGACGACGACGCGGCCGAGTCCGACGAAGCGTCGGACCCCGACGGGGAGTCGGTGCCAGACGAGGAGTCGGATCGCGAAGACCCGCCGATCGTCAGCGCGGAGGCGGCCGCGGGGGAGGAACCGGAGAGCGACGGCGAGTCGGTCTCCGAGGAGACCGACGCGACTCCTGACGGGAACGGTGAGGAGGACGGTACGGGCTCAGAGACGGCCGAGGCGCCGGTCGACCCCGACGCGGAGCCGACGTAGCCGCCGTCGAGCCGTCGGGCCTCGCTCGTTAGCGCTCCGCGGCGGCGCCGACGAACACGTCCTCGTGGAGCCGCTCGCTGACGACGTCGGCGAGCGTTCGGAGGTTCTCGGTGTCCTCGCGGTTGTACGAGACGAGGGTGTCGAGCGCGTCCGCGTCCCCGCGCTCGTACTCGCGCCAGAGCCGGACCGCGTCCCGGCCCGACAGGTCCGGGCGGTCGCGGTCGATCCCGATCTCCTTCTCGATGGGTTTCAGCCCGCCGGAGAGCCCGATCCGCTTGCAGGGGTACATGAGGTCGAGATGCGGCGTGTCGACGTCGATCCCGAAGGAGGCCTCCAAGAAGGGCACGTCGAACCGCGCGCCGTTGAACGTCGCGAGCAGGCTGGCGTCGGCGAACTGCTCGCGCAGGCTGTCGGCGGTGAGGTCGTCGCCTGCGACGAGCGTCGTCGTCTCCCCGTCGCGGTGGAAGCTCACGGTCGTCACGCGGTCGCGGTGCTCGTCGAGCCCCGTCGTCTCGATGTCGAAGAAGCAGGTCTCCTCGCGGAAGTTCTCGTAGAGCCGCCAGCGCTCCCCGCTCGGGAACGTCCGGTCGAAGTAGGCCGCGTCGCCGTCGTCGAGGCGCGTCAGCGCCTCGGCGATGAACGACTCGATCCGGTCGGCGGTGGTCGAGCCGACGCCCGCGACGTCGACCGCGGGGTCGAACGCCTCCCAGGTGGTGACGCCCTCGCGCCAGAGCCTGCGCTCCGTCGTCTCGCCGACTCCCTCGACCGGGATGAAGCTGTTCTCGATGCGCATACCCGACCGCGGCGGCGCGCGGGCAAAAACCCGACGGGAGGCGGCGCGGGTGGGGACCGACGCCGAGGCCGACCGTTACTTAAGTATCGGCGGCGCCAACATCCGCTATCAATGTGCGGCCGCTATACGCTTTTCACCGCCGCCGCCGACTTGGAGGCCCGGTTCGGCGCCGACTTCGGCGGCGTCGAACCCAGCTACAACTGCGCGCCGGGCCAGGAGCTCCCGGTGATCACGGACGAGGACCCGACCGCCGCGACGCGGATGGAGTGGGGACTCACCCCCTCGTGGGCGGACGAGTCGTTCGGCCTCATCAACGCCCGCGCCGAGACGGTCCGCGAGAAGCGGAGCTTCGCCGACGCCTTCGAGCGACGGCGGTGTCTCGTGCCCGCGGACGGCTTCTACGAGTGGGTCGACGGCGGCGGACCGAACGGAGCCAGTGAGCGGAGCGGATCCGGCGGACGGGGCGGCTCCGGAAAGACGCCCTACCGGGTCGCGTTCGAGGACGACCGGCCGTTCGCGATGGCGGGACTCTACGAGCGGTGGGAGCCGCCCGAGCCCGAGACGACGCAGACTGGGCTCGGGGCGTTCGGCGGCGGGTCGGCGGAGAGCGACGACGGCGAGACCGACGGCCCCGTGGAGACGTTCACGATCGTTACGACCGAGCCGAACGACCTCGTCACCGGCCTCCACCACCGGATGGCGGTACTCTTGGCGCCGGACGAAGAGGAGACGTGGCTCCGCGGGGACCCCGACGAGGCCGCCGCGCTGCTGGACCCGTACCCGGCCGACGAGCTGACGGCGTACCCGGTGTCGAGCCGGGTGAACTCGCCCGGAGTCGACGCGCCGGAGCTGATCGAGCCGGTCGGCGGGAAGTAATCCTTTTTTACCTATTTTCCAAATGAAAGGACAGCATGCCCTCCACCCTGCAGATCGGTGTCGCCGGCGGTCCGGAACTGCTCGTTGCCGCCCTCCTCCTCGGGATACTGGTCGTTCCGGCGCTGCTCGTGTCCCTGCTCGTCTATCTGGACGCGACGGACCGGAACAGCCGCCACGCGATCGCGTGGACGCTCGCCGCGCTGTTCGGCGGCGTCGTCGTCTGGGTCCTCTACTTCGCCGTCCGCGACGAGGTCGGTCCGAGCGGGTCGGCCGTGAACGGCGGTCCGAACGGGTCGACCGCGAACGGTTTTCCGTGATCCCGGGGGAGGGCGATCGGCGTTCGGTCGCCGTCGCGTCGCGACGGAGGCCGACCGGTCCTCAGGGCGCGACCATGTCGACGACCGTCTCGTCGTCGACGACCACGTTGTACGCGTCCTCGTCGTCGTTCCAGAGCACGAGGCCGTTCTCGACGAAGACGACCGCGCCGTAGTCGGCCCGCCGGAGGTCCTCGTTGAGCACGGTCTCGCGCGTGCAGACGAGGTAGTGATCCACGGTCTGCGAGCCGTCGCCGACGCGGTAAAGGGCGTTGTCGCCCGCGCTGAGGTCGTGGCTGAGCTTCACCGCGAGAAGGTTCACGCGGTCGGTGACGTGCTCCTCGGAGTCCGCCATCCGCGCGCAGCGGCCGTCGTTCGCCCGGACGTCGACCCGGCGTTTCCCGTCCGGTCGGAGGATCGCGTACGCGAACTGCACGTCGACGTTGACGAACTCGCCCGGCTCGTCGGTCGCGCCGCGGTCGGCGCCCTCGTCGAGCCGCCGCTGGAACGGGGGCGCGTCGAGGTCGTCGGCGACGTCGAACGACCAGCCGCCGTCCGAGGGCATCGCATCCGGCCACAGCCGGACGGTCGGCGAGTACGTGTCGACGTCGCTCGTCGGCGTGACGACCGCTCGCTCGATCTCCCGGAGCCCCATCGCGGTGTTGCGGTCGGCGGGCGCGAAGGCGGCGACGCTCCCGTCGTCGGCGAGTCGGTCGAGCGCGGCGTCGACCACCGCCACCGGGTCCGCGAGCTCCGAGAGCACGTTCCCGAAGACGACCAGATCGAAGGGGTCGTCGGACGTGAACTCCGCGTCTCTCCCGCCGGTTCCGAGGAACGACTCCGCCGTCGTCTCGTGGATCGTCGCGCGGAAGTTGCGGCCGGTCTCGTCGAGCAGCCGGTCGAGGACGTCGGCCGCGGCGCTCGGCTCGACCGCGTGGTAGTCGACGACGGCGTCGTCTGGGAGGTAGTCGTGGAGGCCGAGCGCGGGCCCGCCCACGCCGGCGCCCACGTCGAGGACGCGGAGCGTCCGGTCGAGCAGCCCGTTCTCCGCGAGGTCGTCGAGGACGTACCCGATCGTCGCGTAGTAGGCGGGGAGGTGGTATATCGCGTAGCCGAGCGCCGCCATCCGACCGTACTCGACGTCGTTCTCGTAGAGGTAGTCGGTCTTCAGCCGCCGGACCGCCTCGCGGAGCTCCGCGCCCGACTCGCCGCGGTGCCAGTTCGCGCCGAACTCGGCGACGAGGAGGTCTTCGAGGGCGAACGCGTAATTTTCGGGGAACGCCGTCGGCGACCACTCGGAGTCGGGGATCGGCCCCTCGGGGACCGGCTCGAAGCTCCCGTCGTCCCGCTCGCGGAGCCGGAGGTCGAACGCCTCCTCGCGGAGCGTCTCGCGGACGACCGCCGGGTGCGGCGTCCCCTCGACGTACTCCGCGATCTCCTCGGGGTCGATCGGCCTGACGTTGCGCAGGTAGTTGGCGTTGTTCCGGACCGCGTCTCTGTCTATCATGGAATCACTGTTGTGGTCGGTCTGCTCACTCGTGGTCGTCGGTCGGTCACTCGTGTCGCTCCCGTCCCTCGCGGTCGCCGCGCGCCGCCTCGTACAGGTCGGCGAACTCGTCCGAGTCGGCGTCGGCGATCTCGCGGGCCGCGGCGGCCACGTCGTCGGCGCCGTCGAAGGCGCGCTGGATCTCGGCGTACACGCCGGGCGCGCCCTCGGTGACGGTGTCGGCGACATCGTCGAGCGCGGCCGAGACGGGCGTGTGGAACTCCTCGCGCACGTCGTCGCCCGCGAGCCGCCACGCGAGGACGGCCGCGTGCGCGCCGGCCTGCACCGTCTCCATCGCCCGGTCGTGTTCCGCGGCGGTCGTCTCGAACACCTCGTTGCCGCCGGCCTCGATCGCGGCCGCGATCCCCTCGACGACCGGGCCGCCCTCGTCGACCACGCAGGCGACGTTGCCCGGGACCCGCGGCGGCGCGAACAGGGGGTGGAAGCTCGCGCGTTCGAGCCCCGGCGCGTGCTCGCGCATCGCCGCGACCGCGTCGGTCATCTCGCCGGAGACGTCGAGGATCGCCTGATCCGCGCGGGGCGCGTACGCCTCGACCGCGGCCGGGACCGCCGACATCGGCACCGCGAGACACACCGCGTCGTGGGTCGTGTCGCCGTCGACCGGGACCGTCGTCGCGTCCCGCGAGGCGGCGGCGTCGCGGGCGACGTCCGGGTCGCGGTCGGCGAACGCGAGCGTCGCCTCTACCGGCGACTCGTCGGCCGACACCGTGTCGGCGATCCACCGGCCGATCTCGCCCGCGCCCGCGACGAGTATGTCCATCGGTTGCCCGAACGGAGGGCGCGCGAGGCTTAAAAAGGCTCGACTCGGCGACCTACTCCGAGGTCGAACGCTCGGCGTCGCCGCGGAGCCCGAGCAGGCCCTCGCCCGGCGCGAGCGCCCGCACGGCCGGGAACAGCGCCAGCGCGATGGCGAGCTCCAGTCCGCCGACCGCGAGGAACGCCGGCGTGTAGCCGAACGCCTCCGTGGCGCTCCCACCGACGAGGAAGCCCGCGAGGAACCCGAGCGAGCCGAACACGTTGAACAGCCCCATCGCCGCGCCGCGGGCCTCGGGCTCGACGAGGTCGGTGACGAGCGCCATCGTCGCCGGCGCCATCAGCGCGCCGCAGACGCCGACGAGGACCATCAGCCCGGCCGCGAGCGGGTAGACCGGCGCGACGCCGACGCCGACGGTGGCGACCCCGTAGGCGACGGAGCCGACCACGACTGGCAGGAACCGCCCCACCCTGTCGGAGAGCGATCCGAACGGGGACTGGAGCAGCGCGAACGGGACGAAAAAGAGCGCGAGCGTCGCCCCCGCACCGGCCGCCGAGAGGCCGAACGTCCCCGGGTCCTGGAAGTAGTAGACGCCGACCAGCGCGAAGAAGCCGGCCGTGAGCCGGTCGACGAACCCGAACGCCAGCGGAACCAGGAGCCCGCGCGTCGTCCGGGCCCGCGAGAGCACGTGACGGAAGCCGGCGTCCTCACGGCTGTCCTCGACCGACCGCCCGGGCGTCGCCGTCGAGTCGTCGACGGTCGACGCGAGCAGCCCCGCGACCGCCAGCACGGCCGCCCCGGCGTACACCGGGTAGAAGGGGTCGAGGTCGGCGAGCGCGCCGCCGACGACGGAGCCGACCGCCGCGCCCAGTCCGATCGCCGTGCCGGCGGCGCCCATGTTCCGCCCGTTGCCGCCGCGCAGATCCATCAGCGACGTGATCGCGAGCGAGAACGCGCCGATCGTGAGCGCACCGCCGACGACGCGGACGACGAGGGCGGCTCGGAATCCGAGTCCGAGCCCCGGAACCGCCGCCAGCGCGAGGTAGGAGGTCGCCCCGCCGAGCGCGCCGGCGACGATCAGCGGGACCCGCTTCCCGAGCGCGTCGCTGGCGGCCCCCCAGACGACCGCGAAGGAGACGAAGGCGCCGAACTCCGCGACGAGGAACCACATCCCGGCGTCGATGCCGGCCGGCGCGCCGAGGGCGACCACGAGGTCCGGCACGCCGGGGTAGAGGAGTACCTGCGATATCAGCACCGCGAGCACGACGGCGCCGAGCAGCCGTCGCTCCCCGCGGTCGTCGTCGCTCATTGCCTTATAAAACGAGTCGAACGGGCAAAAGACCGACGCTACAGGGTCATCGGCGCGAGATACGGGAGGGGGCGTCGTCGTCGCGACTACAGCGCCTCGTCGATCGCCGCCCCGACGGTCGCGGCCTCGTAGGTGTCGACCGGCTCGCCGTTCACGAATATCGTCGGCGTCCCCTCGACGCCCATCGACGTTCCCTCCGACCTGTCGTCCGCCGACGCCTCCCCGTACGCCGCGAACCGCGCGTCCGACATCGCCGCACAGGGGTCAGCGCCCGCGGCCTCGGCGGCGGCGCCGATCGCCTCGCCGCTGTAGCTCCCCTGCGACTCGTAGGCCGCCGAGGCGAACTCGAAGAACGCCTCGGAGCCGTTCCGGGCGCCGACGCCGCGGGCCGCGCTGGCGACGGGGACCGCCCACGTCTCGTTGACGGGGATCGGGAAGTCCCAGTGTTCGTACCGGATCTCGCCGGACTCGACGTACTCCTCGCGGATCGCCGGGAAGTGATCGAGCGTGTAGCTCGCACAGTGACCGCAGGTGAAGTCCTCGAACGCCCGAACGACCACGTCTGACTCGGGGTCGCCGAGGGTCGGCCGGTGGTCGAGGTTCGGGTCCGACGGCTCCGCCAGGTCGCAGTCGTACTCGCCGGTGTCGAGGTCGACGCCGCTGAGGTCGAGGGTAGTGCCGCCGCCTCCGCCGCCGAGACATCCCGCCGCGCCGACGACGCCGACCGACGCCGCGCCCGCGAGCAGGGACCGCCGCGTGCGTTCCATGTTGCCCGCTGGGGCCGGAGCGCACTTAACGACTCCGCGACCGGGCGGTGGCGCCCGGCGTGCGACGCACTCGGCGGGTCCGAACGTTTTTGCCGCCGCCTCGCGACCCTGAGGTATGAGCGACTGGGACCTCGACTTACGCGACGCCGAAGAGCAGATGGACGAGGCGTTCGCGGCCGCCGGCGACGTCGTCCTCGGCGTCCTCGACGGCACCACCGATCCCGAGGAGTGGGTCCGCAGCGTCGACTACGGGAACACGCTGGTGTTGTCGATCGACGGCGACCTCAACGAGCTCGCCGCCGGCTTCGCCCGCGAGGTGAAGGACATGGGCGGCGAGCTGATGCACTTCCGCGGGTTCCTCGTGGTCACTCCGCCGGGCGTGAGCATCGACACCGAACGCCTGAGCGACTAAGACGAAGCCGCCGCCTGCGTTTTTGGTGGTTGACACGAGCAAAAGAAGTATGTCACCGGGGTGAGACGGGGGTGATATGAAAGCCGTCGTACTCGCGGGGGGTTACGCCACCCGACTCTGGCCGATCACCGAGCACCGACCGAAGATGTTCCTCCCGGTCGGGGAAAACACCGTCATCGACGAGATATTCGAGGACTTCGAGGCGGACGACCGCGTCGACGAGGTGTTCGTCTCCACGAACGAGCGGTTCGCGGACACGTTCGACGAGTACCTCAGCGACAGCCCGTTCGAGAAGCCGACGCTCTCGGTCGAGGAGACCGTCGAGGAGGACGAGAAGTTCGGCGTCGTGGGGGCGCTCGAACAGCTCGTCGACCGCGAGGGAGTCGACGACGACCTCGTCGTCGTCGCCGGCGACAACATGATCAGCTTCGATCTCGCCGAGTTCGCCGACTTCTTCGAGTCGAAGGGGGCGCCGACGCTGGCCGCCTACGACGTCGAGGACCGCGAACGCGCCAAGTCGTACGGGCTCGTCGAACTCGACGGCGACGAGGTCGTGAACTTCCAGGAGAAGCCCGACGACCCGAAGAGCACGCTCGTCTCCATCGCGTGTTACGCGTTCCCGGCGGAGACGCTCCCCGACCTCTCGACGTACCTCTCGGACGGGAACAACCCCGACGAACCGGGCTGGTTCCTCCAGTGGCTCCAGGGGCGCGGCCCGGTTCACGCGTTCACCTTCGACGGCGCGTGGTTCGACATCGGCACCGCCGACAGCTACCTCGACGCGGTCGAGTACGCGCTCGAGGGCGGCACGCTCGTCGCCGACGACGCGACCGTCGAGGGGTCCGACCTCGGCGACGTGGTCCACGTCATGTCGGGCGCGACCGTCACCGACTCGACGCTCGACCGCTCGGTCGTCTTCCCGAACGGGACGATCACCGACTCCGATATCCGTAACTCCGTCATCGACGAGGGCGTCACGCTGGAGGGCGTCGACCTCTCCGGCGCGCTGATCGGCTCGTACACCTCGATCACCGACGGCGACGACTTCTGACCGACGGCGACGGCTTCTGACCGACGGCGACCGAACCGCTCGTCGGGTGCGACGTTACCTGCCTTCCGACCGCTCGCCCGCCGAGCCGCCGGCCTGTCGGTGGGTGTGGTGATAACAGTCGAGCGCGGGGCCGTCGCCGTCGCTCGCGGGATCGAAGCACACACGCTGATACCGCTCGTTGTCGAGCAGGTTGACGACGAACCCGTCGGCGTGGCGAGACACCGACTCGTAGGGATCGCCGCAGGCGGGGCAGGCGTCCGGCGTGTCCTCGGGAACGTGCATGGTGATCGCGCAGCCGCGTAGCTCCGGGTACGGGTCAGACGAGTAAAACGGATCCGGCGGTGGAGGCCGAACCGGTAGCTGGTTTACTCCCGCTTACGACCCGTTCCCGCCGTCGCTCCCGCTCCCGCCTTCGACGCCGAGCGCGTCGAACAGCTTCCGGCGGACCGCCTCCTCGGTGAGGTGGAGGAGGGTGTCGCGGTTCTCGCCGCTCGCCTCGATACCGGTGAAGATGCCGAGCGGGATCTCCAGCGACCCCTGCGTGGAGTGACCGGCGGCGTCGCCCATCTCCGAGAACGCCTCGTCGAGGACGTTCCCGATGTTCAGGCGGATGTCCTTCGAGCGCGCGGCGAGGTAAATCGTGTCGTCGGCGATCCCGAGGACGGCGGTCGTCGTGATCCCCTCCAAGTTCAGCAGGTGTTGGGCGGCCTGCGCGAGCGCCTCCCGGTCCCGGATGAAGCCGGCCGTCGAGAAGAGGTGGCTCCCCTGCACCTCGCGGTTCTGGATCGCCTCCGCGAGCACGTCCAGCGTCTCGGGGCTCATCGACGGCGACTCCACCTGTTCGAGCGTGTCGTGGTTCGCGAACGGGTGGAGGTACGCGGCCGCGGTCAGGTCCGCGGGCGTCGTGTCCCGCTTGAAGTCGAGCGTCTCGGCGCGGATCCCGTACAGGAGCGCGGTCGCGACCGCCTCGGTCGGCGACTGGTCGAACTCCTGGAGGTACTTCGTGAGGATTGTCGACGTCGAGGAGACGTTGGTCCGCACGTCGACGAACCGGGCGTCGAACGGGACGTCCGCCTTCAAGTGATCGATGTACACGTCGATCCCGACGTCGAAGTCGAAGCCGTCGTCGGCCGACTTCGCGAGGTCGACCGCGGCGACCGTCTCGTACTCCGAGAGGTCGGGCGCGTCCGACCGCGCCACGAGGTCGATCCCGAGGAGGTTGACGAACGCCCGGTTCTCCTGGTGGCCCACGTCCCCCGAGTAGAGGATGTCGGCCTCGACGCCGAACGCGTCCGCGATCGCCTGGAGCGCTGTCGCCGACGCGATCGAGTCCGGCTCCGGGTTGTCGTGGGTCAGGATCGCCATCCGGCCGCCGCCCTCCTCGATGATCTCCGCGAGCTGGCGCGCCATGTACTCCAGCTCGCCCGTTTCGAGCGACTGGAGGGCGCTGTCGGCGATCACCGTCGAGGGGTTGATCACCACGTCGGCGCCGCGGTCGCGGAGCTCGTCCTCGCTGACGGGGTCGGAGGCGCGGACGACGACGTAGTGGTCGCCGCCGACGTCGCGCACCGCCGAGACGGCCGCCTTGTTCGCCTCGACGTCGCTGGCGAGGATCAGCACGATGTCGCGGTCGTCGAGCTCCGCGACCACGTCGGGCTCGGCGATGTCCTGCACGCGGGCGTTGAGGTCCTGGTCGCGGAGCGCCTCGACGCGGCTCTCGTCGCGGTCGAGGATGAGCACGTCCTTGCCGCGGTCCGTCAGCTCCTCCGCGACGGCGTGTCCGACGCTTCCACAGCCGAGGATCGCGTATCGGGTCCGCGCGGATCCGGATGCCCCACTACTCATTGCACGTGATTTCCCCGGGACCACACTTAACGAGTGCGCTCTCCGCGTGGGACGGGGAGCGGCGCCGGCTTCGGGCGACTCCGACGACAACGCTGGCAGGGGGACCCACCGACGAGAAATGACCGTGACACCGCGTGAATCGACGCCGCCGAATGAAAAGGTCTTTTACGTCGACACGGGTAGAATTCGGTGAGGGCCGGTAGCTCAGTTAGGGAGAGCGACGGACTCTTAATCCGTCGGTCGCGTGTTCAAATCGCGCCCGGCCCGCTTCTGCGAGGAGCACTCCGCGACGAGCGAAGCGATTCGCGCGATTTGAAGTAGAGAAATCGCAGCGCGAGCGAAGCGAGCGATCGTCTTCTCGTAGTTCAACATTCGCGCCCGGCCCGCTTTCTGAAGGACGGATACCGAGTCAGCGAGCGATGAGCCACTCAGGTAGCCGTCGCAGCGCGAGGGGCCCGAGCGAGCCCGCTCACTCCAAGAACCGCGACTGGACGTCTTCGGACGGCATCATACACCGGTCCTTCTTGCCGAACCACCGGTATCGGTGGTCGGCGACGAAGTCGTAGAGACGGTCGCGGACCGATCGGGGCAGGTACCGGAACGGCGAGAGGAGCCGGTAGAAACCGCCCAGTCCCGTCGCGATCCGGAGTATCGCCGCCGACTTGACGTAGCTCTCTCCGTCCTCGATCAGGACGACCGAGTCGAGCTCGTCCCTCGGCAGGTCGTGCTCGGCCAGCAGCGCCTGTCCGACGTCGGACTGCAGTGAGGCGAACCGGTACTTGCCCTCGTCGTCGCGCGGGAGAATGAACTGCACGAACCCGCTACAGAGGTTGCAGACGCCGTCGAAGAGCACGATCGCGTCGGCCTCAGCGGTCTCTGCGTCCATCGGTATGGTCGTACGCACCCGCCCCAGTTCACGCTTCCGGTCGCCGCGGCCCCGACTATATCCCGCTCGCGGCCGACGCGGCGAGAGTCAAACGAACGTTTCAATATACAACAAGCTTATCCCGGCCGAACTGAGATTCCTGCTGAACTCTCCGCTACGAAATTATGGAACGAACGCCCTCCACCGACACCGCTCGGTCCCGACTCTCGAACGCCGTCGATCGGCTCTCCGCGGCGCTCGCCGCGCGAGTCGCGGTCGACCTGCGCGCGCTCGCCGCCTTTCGGATCGGGCTCGCGACGCTGTTGCTCGCCGACCTCGCGCGGCGCTCGCGTTCGCTGACGGCCTTCTACACCGACTACGGCGTGCTCCCGCGACGCGCGTACGTCGTGGACTACTCGACGACTCCCTTGCCGCACACGCTCTCGGGGGAACCGTGGNNTCGCCGTCGCCGGCGCGTTCGCCCTCACCCTCCTCGTCGGGTATCGAACGCGGGCGGTGACGCTCGTCTCCTGGCTGCTGCTGCTCTCCGTGCAAGCCCGGAACCCGATGGTGTTGAACGCGGGGGACAGCCTGCTGCGCATGCTGCTCTTCTGGAGCGTGTTCCTCCCGCTCGGCGCGCGCTGGTCGGT